>CAXHAW010000007.1:0-19897 GCA_964014525.1 uncultured bacterium | reverse complement strand
TGTGCGAATCGATGAGGACGGCAACTCCCTGCCCATCGCCCAGCACGTCAAGGAAAAGTACCCGGACAAGCTGGCATGATTGGATTGCCAAAGTCCGATGTTGCGCCACGCGGTGTGGGCGCGAGCGAGGTGGTTTAGGCTTCGCTTTCTCGTTCCTGAGCGTCCCAGTTGGCTCGCATTTCGGCGCAGGCTTGTGATGTCCAATCGTGGATGCGCTGTCTCAATTCCACAGGATCATCTCCGTATTGCACCTCTCCAAACCTCACTGCGACATCAATGTAGCGGTGACCGAACACCTTGAAGGCGTGCGGAATGAACAGGTCATTGGACACCCATGCCACGTCTGGGTGCCGGTATTCCATGGCGATGGGACAAATGGGGAAACCACCGTCGGCGCACATTTTGAACATGCCCATTTTGTATTCCAACAGGCCTGGCCCTTTGTGGGTTGTGCCTTCAGGGAAGATGATGACGCTGAGTTTTTCCTCGATGCGGTTCTTCACTTCTCCGCGGGTGCCTTTCCGGCTCTCAGCACTGGACCTGTCCACCCAAATGGTCCGTATTGAATTTCCGCCCCATCCGACAATGGGCCACCGTTTGACCTCCGCCTTGGCCACGAAGACGAGGGGGTGCGGAGACGGCACCATCACGGCGTCGATGTAGGTTCGGTGGTTGGCCACGATTACACAAGCGTGATTGGGCAGTTCTCCTTCCACAGTCACCCGGATGCCAGTGGCCTTATGGATGGTGCGACAATACCAAGTGTATGGTTTGTAAAGCCGCGCGTGGTCTGCCCCTGACAGTTTTCGGGCCAAGGCACTGACTGTGGCAGCCAAAGACAGCGCAATGAAGGCAAAGAAGCGCCTTGTGCTGCGCCATCGTTTTCTCAGGGGTCCTCCATCTTTAAAAGGCTGGGGCAATGTGGTCAGAAACTCAAAGGATCGATGGGCCATGCGAACAAGAACAACGGGCGAAATGTAGTCCAAGCATGATGGACTCCTCCAGCGCTACTGAACTTGCAGAAGCTTTTGAGTCGCTTGCCGAGGCCCGGCGCAGTGTGCGTCGCTTTTCGGATGACCCTGTGCCGGAGGGCGTTGTGCGCGCCGCATTGCGGTCAGCCCATCTTGCTCCGAGTTCAAACAACCTGCAGCCCTGGGAGTTTCATTGGGTTCGTTCAGGTTCTCCACATCGAGAGGCTGCGGTCGAGGCCTGTTTGTCCCAGCCGGCTGCGGCCACCTCAGCGGAGCTCGTCTTTTTCATCGGGAGACCCGACCTTCTCGAGGACCGGATTTCGGCCATGGTTGCTCATTTCGAGGGAGAGGGCAATGGCTGTACTGCGGATTACTATCGTGATGGGGTGTCCCAAAATGTGACAGCGATGTCGATTGAGCGGCGCAACGCATGGGTCGACAAGAGTGTGGCCCTGACCGCCGCCCAATTCATGCTCGCCATCAAGGCCGCCGGATTCGACAGTTGCCCCATGGAGGGCCTTGATCCACAAAAGGTTCGCCACCTCTTTGGCCTGCCAGAAGCGTCTATTGTCACCATGGCCATCTCCGTGGGGAAAGGCATTCCGGAAGGTCTCTATGGCCCTCGTTTTCGCTTCTCCTTAGCGGACCACGCTATCGAACATTGATTGGATTCGCTCAGTCGTTTAGGGAGAGGTCATTGGCATGAGGCGCCAAAGTTGCCGAGCAACACCAGGACGTCCGCCACTGTTACAGAACCGTCTGAATTGAGGTCGCCGAGGCATTCGGCACAGTCCCCAAGCGCTTCTGCACCGTCTTGACAGCCGTTCCCATTGGAGTCGGCGTTGAGGGGGTCCGTTTGCCCCATGTTGATTTCGAGACCGTCTGTGAGCCCATCGCCGTCGGTGTCGGCGTTAAATGGGTCGGTTCCAAGAGCCAATTCCGTGCTGTCGTCTAGGCCATCGCCATCGCTGTCGAGTGCGATTGCCGTGGAGAGGAGGTCGACCACAACCGGGTAGTGGTCAGAAGCCGCCTCAGTGTCGTCGCTCAACAGTCCAGCATTTTCCAGCACATCAGAGGGCATGCCTTCTGTGCGCAGTGTAAATGCGCGTTCCAACGAAAGCACCGCATCAGAGTAGAGCAGGAAGTCCAGGCGGCCCGGGGGGTAGCTGCCATCTCCATCTGACCTCCAGGTGTAGGTCAACGGGGCGTGGGTGTGACGGGGAATGGCATCGGCCCAAGATGTGCCATCCCAATCGGGTGGAAACTCTTCTCCGAACTGGTCCGTCTGCTGGATGTCCCCATCGAGGAGGGTTTCGAGTTGTTGCGCATAGCCCACCAGGTTGAGGTCGCCCCCATAGATGAGGGGCGTATTGGGCGGTATTGCCCCTCCCGGTGATGTTTCATCCCGCACCCAAGCCATCATTTCGTCCACTTGGTCTTGTCGCCCGTCATCGTTTCCGCAGCAAGAGAGATGGCTGTTGATGAACAGCATGGCCCCCCCCAGTGCTGGGGGGACGTCAATCAGAACAGGCGTTTGGCGTGTGATGCCATTCCAAGCTTGAAGCTGCGGCCAGATGGAGGCCGTCACGAGGTCACCGTCTTTGTGGGTGTGCCATCCCTCGGGTGTCCCGGTGGGCAGCCAGTTGTCGAGAAGGCCCTTGACTGCGGAGGCTGAGGTGCTGGCGCATTCACTGAAGAGGAACACGTCGGCGTCGATGGCCTTGATGATTCGCTCCAACCGCGGTTGGCGTCCCGAATTGATGAGGCCATTGTTCAGCACATTGTAAGCGCAGGTGCGAACACCAGGCAGGTCTGGCGTCGCGAGCCCGATGGATGCCGCGGGCGGTGCCACGTCGTCGTCGAACACGTACACGAAGTTCGCGCCGGCGTTGGGCATGAAGTCGGCCCCGAGGGTCTCGCGGAAGAGCAGGCGGATGGTGTCCTGCGGAAACAGAGGGTGCACGCCGTCGGGTACGGCATCGCGGCGCAGGGCGATTTCGAACTCGCTGCTGGTCACGGTGGGGGCGGGGTGGAACCCGATGTCGGAGAAGTTGACCGTGGTGGCTGGCACGACGTCGTAGTAGGCGAATAGATCGTTGAAATCGATCCCGAGCTCCGACCCGAATCCGGGCCGCGGGCTGTATCCGGTCGCGGCGTCCATGTCCGCGTCGATCAGCAGCATCACGTTGTGTGGATACAACACATCCGTCAGGTCGAGGTCGGCCCCGAGCCGCACGTACACGTACAGGTTCTCCGCATCGTGCGCCGCCTTCATTTCGAGCAAATCGACGCTGCCCTCCGGCCCCGTCGCATCGCCAATCCCCTCAACCGCCGCCCAATCCTCAAACCGACCATCCATCACGATTTGGCCCGCCGCACCAATCCCGGCACAGAGCACCATTGTCATCACAAACAAGGCCTTCCGCATCATACCAAAAGATACGATTTAGACGAGGCAGTTTAGTACTGCGGCTCGAAGTCCATGGCGTTGAGCATGAAGGCCCACTTGTCGGCCTGCTCGTCGAGGATCTTGCCGGTCGGCTTGCCCGCGCCGTGGCCGGCGTTGGTCTCGATGCGGATCAGGACGGGGTCGGCGCCGGCGTGGGCGGCTTGGAGGCGGGCGGCGAACTTGAAACTGTGCGCAGGGACCACGCGGTCGTCATGGTCGGCCGTGGTGACCATGGTGGCTGGGTATTTGGTGCCGTCCTCGAGGTTGTGGAGCGGGGAGTAGCCGTAGAGGTTGTCGAAGTGGACCTTGGAGCTGTCGGAGCAACCGTACTCCGGGATCCAGCCCCAGCCGATCGTGAATTTGTGGTAGCGGAGCATGTCCATCACGCCCACCGCCGGGAAGGCCACCTTGGCCAGGTCGGGGCGCTGGGTCATGGTGGCGCCGACCAGCAGGCCGCCGTTGGAGCCGCCGGCGATGGCCAGGCGGTCGTGGCTGGTGTAGCCCCCGGCGATGAGGTATTCGCCCGCGGCGATGAAATCGTCGAAGACGTTCTGTTTCTTCAGCAGCATGCCGCCCTCGTGCCAATCTTCACCGAATTCGCCGCCGCCGCGCAGGTTGGGCATGGCGTAGACGCCGCCCTGCTCGAGCAGCACGATGTTGGAGGTGGAGAAGCTCGGGGTGAGGGAGATGTTGAACCCGCCGTAGGCGTAGAGCATCGTGGGGCGCTGTCCGTCGAGCGCAAGGCCCTTCTTGTGGACGATGAACATCGGAACCATCGTGCCGTCTTTGGAGGGGTAGAAGACCTGCTTGCTTTCGTATCCGGCCGGGTCAAAGTCGACGTCGGGGATGTAGAACGGCGTGCTCTCGCCCGTGGCCATGTCGTAGCGAAAGATGCTCGTGGGGTAGGTGAACGAGGTGAAGACGTAGAAGAGCTCTGTGGCGCCCTGCTTGCCGCCGAAGCCGCCCGTGGAGCCCGTCGCATTGGGCAGGGCGATCTCGCGGGGGTTGGTGCCGTCCGCGTCGTAGCGGGTCACGGCGTTGCAGGCGTTTTTGAGGTGGGTAGCAAAGAGCTGGCCGCCGGCTGTGCTCACGCCCTCGAGAAGGTGCTCCGACTCGGAGATGACGTCCGTCCACGCGCTGCGGTCTGCTGGGTTGGTCGGGTCTACGGCGACGAGGCGGTACTTCGGCGCATCGATGTCGGTCATCAGGAGCAACCGCCCGTCCATGTGGTCCACGATGTTGGAGCGGGTGTTGAAGCCATCGACCACGACCTGCCAGTCGGCGTTCGGATCGTTGAGGTCCTTGATGTGGAGGTTGTTGCCGTCCGTACCCGTACTCGTGTTGAGGATGAGGTAGCGGTTGTCCTCGGTCGCGTAGGCGAAGTGGTAGCGGTTGGGCTCATCGTCGTTGCGGAAGACGAGCTCATCCTCGCTTTGTGGTTGTCCAAGTTTGTGGTAATAGACGCTGTGGAAGGTGTTCTCGGCGCTGAACGCTGAGCCGTCGGGGGCCGGGTAGCGGCTGTAGTAGAAGCCGTCACCGACCCAGCTGGCGCCGGAAAACTTGACCCACTCGAGGACGTCGCCGGTCTCCTCTCCAGTCTCGAGGTCCATGACGCGGATTTCCTGCCAGTCACTGCCGGCCGCGTTGCGCATCACGACCACGTACTTGTCGTCATCGGAGGCGCTGGAGAGGCTGGCCGTCACCGTGCCGTCTTCGCTGAGGGTGTTGGGGTCGAGAAAGACACTTTCCTCGCCATTGAGGCCCTCGCGGACGTACCAGACGCTCTGGTTCTGCAGGCCGTCGTTCTTGCTGATGTAGTAGCGGTCGCCAATCTTCCGGGGCGCTCCGACCTTCTCGTAGTTGAAGAT
This sequence comes from uncultured bacterium, assembly GCA_964014525.1. GTDB lineage: Bacteria > Bacteroidota > Bacteroidia > Flavobacteriales_D > Sanyastnellaceae > UBA8752. The sequence continues at coordinate 14,609 of CAXHAW010000007.1, read as the reverse complement.
CTGCTCGTAGCGGTTTCGGATGGCGTTGCGGAACGGGATGGCGTCGAGGTGGCCGCGGGTCACCGCGTTTTGGGCCTCGACCCACGCACCGGTCTCCTCGCTGCGGTCGTCTTCCAGCCAGCGGTAGGGGTCGGCGACCTCGGTGTCGAAGTAGGTGTCAACCGCATCTTCGGTTCGGGTGTCCGGGTAATCGAAGGTTTTCATATCAGTTGAAGGAGCAGTAGAACAGGCTGCCCAGAGGAGGACAATCGCCGCAGGGAAATAGAGGTTGCGCATGTTGTGAATGGAGGGGCAAATTATTGGACATGGAACGGTTTGGATGCAGAGTCTGCCCTTCAGTCGGCTCTAGAACCGCATTTTGATGAATGCGCTAAGCTATGGTGGGAAGTCAAAGGGAGAAGGCAATGTCCTCGGTGGATTGGGGCGCATGATGGACGGCGTTTGAGTAAGGCTCAGGGCGCCTGAGAGGGTGGTTTGTGATTGGACGTGTGGGTTGATTTCCTCTCTGAGGGGTTTAATTCTAGTGACGAATTAGGTTTTTTCGTCGATTAATGGGTATATTTATGATTGCCCAACCCAGATTGTGCTCACATGAACCGTCTGACTGCCCTCATATTTTGCCTATCGGTTTTGACCTTGAGTCATGCCCAGGTCACCAGCTACGGCCTGTCCGTGGAAGTTGTTGCCGAACACCAATCCGGTGTTTTGTCCGGCATGACCACCTATCGCCTCTACATGGAGTGCGTGAATGCCGATGACGTCGTGTCCTCGGTAAGCGGTGATGCCATCTTTCCATTGGAGGTCAACACCACAACCACGTTCTACCAAGACGCGCTAGGAGCGGCTACGCCAAATGCAGTGAACCCACTGCTCTTTGGTTTTTTCGCCGACCTGGAGTTTGATACGTGGATGACCATTGGAATTGAACAGCAACCCGTCGGTACGAATAACGAAGGCGAGATCAGCGTGGTCGAGAGTCCCACGCAAGGCTGGGTGCTTCCTTTTGAGAGCGGTGGAAATATTGTCATTGATGACCCTACGGGCGGGGCATGGTTTGTGACGCAGAATTACACGAATGGGGTTGCGGGCGACGACCACAAGGTGCTGTTGGCACAGATGACCACGGACGGTGAGATTTCGGGTACGCTTTTGGTGCAGGTCTTTGAGAATGGTGTGGGTGAATCTGATCTGCGATTCCACCTCAGTTTTGATGGAACCAATGGTTCAGGAGCCGGGGGATGCACCGATCCGGAAGCGGACAATTACAACAGTGGTGCTGCAGTTGATGATGGTTCTTGCCAGTATGGGGGGTGCATTGACGACACTGCATGCAATTATGATGCTTCAGCCAACGACGATGACGGCAGTTGCTTTTTTGCTCAGCCGTTTCGGGATTGCGATGGCAATTGCATTGTGGATTCCGATGGCGATGGAACCTGTGATGAGGAAGAAATGCCCGGCTGTACGGACGAGACGGCTTGGAACTACGATGCCAACGCCACCGAAGAGGATGGTGGTTGCGTTTATTTTAATGCCTGTGGTATCCAAGCCGATGCTGTCGTAGAAGCCAGCAGCTTTGATTTTGATCCGGATGCCCTTGCCCTCGATGTGGGGGCCACTGTCGTTTGGGTCAATGTGGGGGGGTTGCATAATGTCAACGCCACGACAGACCAGTTGACAGGTGATCCGTTTGATAACCCCCAACCCTTCAACATCTCAGCGGTGTTGGGTTCGCCAGAAGGCACGTGTTTGGGGTCTTTTGTATTCACGTTGCCAGGGGTATACCATTACAACTCCTCCGTGTCCAATCAGGCCCAGTTGGGCATGGTGGGTGCGATCACCATCGGCAACGGTGGCTGTGCGGACGACGGCGCCATCAACTTTGATGTCAATGCGGAGTTTGATGATGGTTCCTGTGTGTTTTCAGGTTGTACTGACCCCGAAGCGAGTAACTACAGCAACCAAGCCACTGTGGACAACGGTTCCTGTCTCTACCCGGGTTGTACAGACTCCAATGCTGCCAACTTTGATTTAGGTGCCAATGATGACGATGGATCTTGTCTCTTCCCAGGGTGCACGGATCCTTTGGCTGACAATTTTGACAGTGGATCCAATACTGATGATGGAAGTTGTGTTCGTTCTGGATGTACAGATTCCCAGGCCTGCAACTTTGATTCAGGTGCTGATTTGGACGATGGGTCTTGCTTGGATGCCATCGAGACGTGGGGGGTGAATTACCTCGATTGTGACGGCCAGTGTCTTCACGATGATGGTGGAGATGGCGTATGTGATGAGTTGGAATTGCTCGGTTGCATGGATTTGAGCGCTTGCAATTACGAATCTGCGGCCACTGAGGAGGATGGCAGTTGTGACTATTGTTCTTGTTCAGGATCTGGAGACACCATCCTGATCCCTGGCGATACCCTTGTCAGTTTGACCTTCTTCGATGACACCATGGGCTATGCCTTTGATGTGGATTGGGTTGCCACCTATACTTCTGGCCCGCTGGCCGGATTGTCTACCTACCGTCTGTATGCAGTAGTGAATCATGCATCGGATTTGTTGAGCAGTTGTTTTGGCAATGCGACCAACCCAATGGTCATCAGTTCTACGACTGGTTTTTATCAGGACCCAGTTGGCAGCACCTTCGGTACGGGAATCAATCCTCTGCTTTTTGGTGCATTTCCCGACCTGGCCTTTGACAGTTGGGTCACCATTGGTCTCGATGCTACCCCAAGCGCGGGTTACAGTTCCATTCAAAGTGCCCAGAGCCCCAATCAGAATTGGATCGCCAATTTCGATTCCGGAGGAGAGTTGCGCGTGGACGATCCTGTAGGTGGAGCTTGGTTTGTGACCTCTTCAAACCTCAACGGTGTTCCAGATGCTGATTTGAGGGTGTTGGTGGCTCAATTCACCACAGCAGGCGTGGTCAGTGGCACATTGCCGATTCAAGTTTTTCCGCTTGGTGATGGGGGCAATGAGGAGCGGGCGGCGTTCACATTCACCACGGAGGGACTCGGAGAACCCCAGATGATCGAACAGGTGAGCACTGGATCTCAAAATGTATGTGGCTGCACTGATACAGCTGCTGACAATTTTGATTCGGATGCGGAATACGATGACCAATCGTGTGTCTATTTGGGATGCACCAATCCCGATGCATTGAATTTTGATGCCTTGGCCAATTCCGATGATGGTACCTGTCTCATCTCGGGATGCACCAACCCATCTGCGGACAATTACGACCCTGAGGCCAATCAGAACGACGGTTCTTGCATCCTGAGTGGTTGCACCTACTCAGATGCCTCGAACTTCGACCCCACTGCAAATACAGACGATGGGTCTTGTATCTATATCGGATGCACGGACGAGGACGCAGACAACTTTGACCCCATTGCCAATACGGATGATGGTGGATGTATTTACCTCGGCTGTACGGATGAAGGGGCAGACAATTTTGATTTGAATGCCAATACAAATGATGGCTCGTGCCAATATCTGGGGTGCACCGTTCCCGTGGCTTTCAATTTTGACCCAGAGGCCAATGTAGACGACGGTTCCTGTGTGTTCCTTGGGTGTACAAATTCCGAAGCGGTCAACTATGACCCAACAGCCAACGAAGATGATGGGGGTTGCATTTTGGAGGGATGTACAGATGTCTCTGCATCCAATTTTGATTCGGATGCTAATCAGGACGATGGTTCCTGTCTCTATCCGGGTTGCACAGATTCAGGGGCGGCGAACTTTGATGTTTCTGCCAATGTCGATGATGGGTCTTGTCTATATCTGGGGTGCATCGATTCGGACGCAGTGAATTACGATCCGCAAGCCAACGTCGACAACAATACATGTTTGTATGGTGGGTGTGTTGACCCAACAGCTGCCAACTTTGACGAAGAAGCTGATGTTGATGACGGGTCTTGTCTCTATCCGGGATGTACCGACAGTATCGCCGACAATTTTGACGCAGCTGCCAACGACGACGATGGCACTTGTATTTATGCTGGATGCACTGACTCTGGTGCGCTCAATCACGATGTTTTTGCCAGTGTGGATGATGGCACTTGTCTCTATGAAGGCTGCATGGATCCAGGAGCCTGCAACTTTGATGAGGGCGCTGATTTTGAGGATGGGTCTTGCGCTTATCCCTCAGCAATCAATGTGGATTGTGACGGACTGTGTTACAACGATGCTGATGGAGATGGCGTTTGTGATGAAGATGAGTTTAGTGGTTGTACGGATCCTGTTGCCTGCAATTTCAATCCGGAAATGACGGAGGATGATGGCAGTTGCGATTACTGTTCTTGTATTACGGGCGGCATTTCTGTAGGATGTGGCTGTACGGACCCTCTGGCAGACAATTATGATTCAGATGCTGTTCACGACGATGGCAGTTGTGTGATTGCGGGTTGTACGGATGCTGCCGCTGACAATTTTAATGTCGCGGCTACAGATGACGATGGCTCTTGTCTTTTCTTCGGTTGTACCGATCACGAGGCCTTTAATTATGACCCTACGGCCAACCAAGATGATGGCTCTTGCATCTTGTTCGGGTGTACGGATCCCGAGGCAGAGAACTTTGATTCAGAAGCCAACTTTGAGGATGGCTCTTGTGTCCTTTTGGGCTGTAACATTTCCGGTGCCGAGAATTTTGATCCTGAGGCCACCGAGAACGACGGGTCTTGCATTTTCTCTGGGTGCACCAATCCGGCAGCAAACAATTATGACCCCCTTGCAACGATTGACGATGATTCTTGTATGATCGCGGGTTGTACCGATGAGATCGCGTCGAATTACAATCCCGATGCCACGTTCAACAATGGTGTGTGTGAGTATTTGGGCTGTATTGATCCACAAGCGTGCAACCACGACACCTCTGCCTTGACCGATGATGGTTCATGCATTTATCCAGAGGACATTTTTGGATCCGCTGAATATGATTGTAATGGGGATTGTGTTGCTGATGCAGATGGCGATGGGATTTGCGATGCGTTCGAGATTCCAGGTTGTACTGACCTGATGGCTTGCAATTATGTCGGTGCGACGGACGAAGATGGTTCTTGTGAGTACCTGTCCTGCGCGGGATGCAACGATGCAGCAGCGGACAACTACGACCCTGAGGCTCTGATCGAGAACAATGGACTCTGTGAATATTTCGGCTGCACCAACGTGGCAGCTGACAACTTTGATTCTGAGGCAAATGTGGATGACGGAGGTTGTCTTTTTAGCGGGTGTATGGACCCAGAAGCCGACAACTATGACCCTCAGGCCAACGTGGATTTCAACTGTGTTTACTTGGGTTGCACCAATGCCGCTGCCGACAATTATGACGCAGGGGCCAACACCAACGACGGCAGTTGCTTGTTCAGTGGTTGCACCGATCCAGAGGCGGACAACTATGACCCTCAAGCAAACAACGACTCCAATTGTATTTATCTGGGGTGTTTGGACTCATTGGCGAGCAATTATGATGCAAATGCCAACACGGAGGATGGCTCTTGTGCATATCTAGGTTGTACGGATGAGTCGGCGTGCAACCACTCAGAAACCGCCAATACCGACGACGGATCTTGTATTTACCCTGCGACATCGAGTGTTGATTGTTCGGGCAACTGTCTTCTTGATACTGATGGTGACGGAGTTTGCAATCCGGATGAAGTTGCAGGTTGTCTGGTTCCTGGTGCCTGTAACTTCAATCCAGAGGCCACTGACGGCGGCGTGACTTGTGATTACGATTCCTGTGCGGGTTGTACAGACCCTACAGCGGACAATTATGATGACGATGCGACCTTGCCGAATGGAAATTGCGAGTACCTCGGTTGCATGGATGGGGCTGCAGAGAATTTCTCCCCGGGGGCCAACATTGATGACGGTTCATGTTCTTATGGTGGATGCACGGATCAAGCTGCATACAACCATGACGAAAATGCGCTAACCGATGATGGCAGCTGTCTGTATGCCGGTTGTTTGGATGAAGAAGCGTGCAATTACGATCCAGAAGCGGATACGGATGATGGTTCTTGCCAGTATGCAGATAATGACGTCGCCTGTCCGATTTATGGTTGTCTTGACAATGCCGCGTGCAATTATGATGCACTGGCGACAGATGATGATGGCTCCTGCAATTACTGCTCCTGTTTCAGCACGACCTCAGATGAGTCAGGCTATGGGGTTGATGTAGAAGTTCATGCCGAAGATGCGATCCCAGGTTTCACCACATACAGGGTCTATGCTACAGTCAATTCTGTGGATGACTTTGTCAGTGCTGTAACTGGATTGGCGGGGACTGAATTGGAAGTCAGCACCACGGGTACCTTTTATCAAAGCCCATTTGGAGGGGCCACGCCTTCGGGCATCACAGATCTGATGCTGGGCTTGGCGCCGGATTTGGCATATGACAGCTGGGTGACGGTCGGTTTGGATGGCCAGGCACTTGCTGGTGAGGGACAAGAAGATGCTGCTACAGTATCTGGAGTTTTTCCAAGTTGGACGCAAGCTTTCGAGACGGGAGGGGGCATTCTCATCAATGATGGGACAGGCGGAGGATGGTATGTGTTGAATTCCGCCACCAATGGCCTCGCGGGGGAAGACCTTCGCGTTCTGTTGGGTCAGTTCACTACCGATGGTGACTTGAGCGGTTCCATGCGCATTCAAGTCTTCCCCAACGGGGATTTGGAGATGGACCTTCGTTATGTCGCGACGTTCAATACACCGAGCTGCGGATGCATTGACCCCATGGCCATCAATTTGGATGTGGATGCTGTCTACGATGACGGAAGCTGCCAATATTCAGGGTGCACGGATCCTTCTTCTTTGAATTTTGACGCGATGGCGGATGCGGACGACGGAAGTTGTGTCTACGCTGGATGCACCGACCCCTCTGCAGACAATTTCGACCCCAATGCATCGGTCTATGATGGCACATGTCTGTTCTATGGATGCACGGACCCCTTGGCCGAAAATTTCGATTCGCTTGCCAACGTGAATGATGACAGCTGCGATTATCTCGGATGCATGGATGTCAACGCCATCAATTTCATCCCGACGGCAACCATCGATGACGGCTCTTGTCTGTTCTCTGGTTGTATTGATTTTGAAGCGGTCAATTTCGATGTGAACGCCAACGTTGATGATGGTTCTTGCTTGTATGAAGGGTGCACCAACCCTGATGCAGATAACTTTGATAATGGTGCAAACGTGGATGATGGTTCATGTGTCCTCTCCGGCTGCACGGATTCTGAAGCGGACAATTTTGATCCTCAAGCCAACAACGCAGATGGCAGCTGCGAATATTCTGGCTGTACTGATTTGGCTGCGGATAACTATGACCCCACTGCCAATGTGGATGATGGCTCTTGTTTGTTTGGGGGATGCACCCAAATGGGGGCTTGTAACTATGCGCCCATGGCCAATGTTGACGATGGCTCATGTCTGTTTCCAGAAGATGAGTTCGGTGTAGCCTATGTGGATTGCGCTGGCTTGTGTTTGAATGATTCCGATGGTGATGGCGTTTGTGATGAGATTGAAATAGCGGGGTGCATGGACTCAGCGTCTTGCAACTTCGATGAAAATGCCACCGACGATGATGGATCATGTGACTCGATCTCTTGCACAGGGTGCACTGATGAGGGAGCGGATAATTACGATTCTACTGCGACGGTGGAGGACGGTTCGTGCGTAACGTCGGGCTGCACATACGCCAACGCGACGAATTACAACCCCAACGCGGATCAAGAGGATGGCAGCTGCACTTTTGGAGGCTGCACCAATCCAATGGCGATCAACTACAGTGCCGTAGCTGACGTTGACAATGGATCTTGTATCGTCATCGGCTGCACGGACTCAACTGCGGTGAATTTTGACCCAGACGCGACCTTGGATGACAATTCATGTCAGGTCTTCGGTTGCACAAACCCACTGTCTGTGAATTTTGACGCAAATGCTGTTGAGGATGATGGCAGTTGTGTCATTCCAGGGTGTATGACCCCAGAGGCCATCAATTTTAACGGCATGGCCACGGTGGACAATGGATCTTGTCTTGTGCTCGGTTGCACTGACCCAGAGGCTGAGAATTATGATGCAGGAGCGAACATCGACAACGGCAGTTGCGCTGCTGGTGGGTGCACTCAATTCTCGGCGTCTAACTACGACCCGGGTGCCACATACGATGATGGTTCGTGCGTTGTGGAAGGCTGCACAGACCCTGAAGCAGACAACTACAATTCCGCTGCTACAATAGACAATGGCACCTGCTATTTGGCGGGTTGCACATTTGCGCTGGCGTCCAATTTCAATCCAAGTGCCACCTACGATGATGGATCCTGTATCATCGAGGGTTGCACGGACTCCGCTGCTTTGAATTTCAATTTCCTAGCCACGCTGGACAACGGCACATGCCTGTTGGTTGGTTGTCTGGATCCAGAGGCGGACAACTACAATGAGGACGCCTCATTTGATATCGGGGACTGCCTCTATTTGGGCTGCACGGATCCTGTTGCCGCCAATTATTCTGCAACCGCCAATGCAGATGACGGGACATGTCAATATGCGGGATGCACAGACATACTGGCGTCGAACTTTGATTCGGAAGCGAACCTTGACGATGGATCATGCGATTACTTGGGTTGCACTGATCCGACCGCTTTGAATTTCAACGCCTTTGCCACCACAGATGACGGGTCGTGCCTCTTTGTTGGATGCACGGATGTTTCAGCCTGCAACTATGATGAAACGGCCAACGTTGACGATGGATCCTGTGACTACACGACTTGTCTCGGTGGATGTACCCTTCCGTTTGCATCCAATTACGATCCAGATGCCACGTTCAATGACGGTTCTTGTCTGATTGATGGTTGTACAGATCCAGCAGCCTTGAACTACAATTTCCTCGCCACCGTGGACAATGGCACTTGCATTTTTGTTGGGTGTTTGGATCCGCAGGCTGACAATTACAATCCCGATGCGGCATTCGACAATGGCTCATGTCAATACTTGGGATGCACTGACTCGAGTGCGGATAATTTTGATGCGGACGCCAATACCGATGACGGTTCCTGTTCCTATGCTGGCTGCACGAACCCCAACGCGGTCAACTATGACCCTGTCGCCAACTCTGACGATGGTTCTTGTATCGTGTTTGGGTGTACCAATGCCCTCGCTTGTAACTATGACTTCGATGCGACCCAAGAGGATGGTTCTTGTGATCTGATTTCCTGTCTCGGATGCACGGATCCCTCAGCCTGTAATTATGATGCTGACGTTACTCAAGAAGACGGCACTTGCATTTACCCTGTCGACATATATGGTGCCGATAATCTCGATTGTATTGGAGAATGTCTGAGTGATTCAGATGCAGATGGCGTTTGTGATGAAGACGAGATTCCAGGATGCACCAACCCCATTGCACTCAATTTCGACCCTGCAGCCACGGATGAAGACGGCACGTGTCAAATTGGGGGGTGCACGAATTCAAATGCGGACAACTTTGATCCCGCAGCAAATGTGGACGATGGAACGTGTGTTTTGTCGGGCTGCACAGACGCTGCTGCGTCGAATTTTGATGCGGAGGCCAACCTAGATGATGGCAACTGTATCTATCCTGGTTGCATGGAAACGGGGGCGTGCAATTACGATGCGCAGGCCAACCTTGACGATGGAAGTTGTGACTTCACTTCTTGCCTCGGATGCACGGACGCGGCCGCCTGTAATTATGATCTTGATGCGACACAGGACGATGAATCCTGTGAGTTCCCAATTGACCTGTTTGGGCTAAGCCATGTGGATTGTGGAGGCCAATGTTTGAATGATTCGGATGGTGATGGCGTGTGCGATGAGGTGGAAATACCTGGTTGCACCAACCCTGTTGCGGACAATTACGATGCCTCGGCCACCGATGATGATGGTGGGTGCGTGGTGTCTGGTTGCACAGACGCTGAAGCAGCCAATTTTGATGCCGGAGCCAACTTGGATGATGGGTCATGTCTCTACCCCGGTTGTATGGATGAGATGGCGGACAATTATGACGCCGGTGCCAATACCGACGATGGTACTTGTTTGTATCTGGGGTGCACGGACGCTGATGCCGCGAATTATGACCCCGTAGCCAACTTGAATGATGGCACGTGTTTGTATCCCGGTTGTATGGATTCAGAGGCTTTCAATTTTGATTCCCAAGCCAACGTGGATGATGGTTCCTGTATTTTCATTGGGTGCACCGATGCGCTTGCAGTCAATTACGATGCACAGGCCAATGAGGAGGACGGATCTTGTTTGTATGGCGGTTGTACCAATGCTGATTTCCTTGAATTCGACCCTGATGCAGATGTGGATGATGGGTCTTGCGTGAACCCCATTATCGAGGGGTGTACCGATTCCAATTTTGTTGAGTTCAGTTCATTCGCCAACATCGACAATGGCACGTGCGTGACGCCAGTTGCACTCGGGTGCACGGACCCGGACTACATTGAGTTCTCAGCGGATGCCAACACAGATGATGGCAGTTGTTTGACGATTGTGGTGTTGGGGTGCACTGATTCCGATTACACAGAATATGACAGTGCAGCCAATGTGGACGATGGCAGCTGCGCAACGGAGGTTGTGTTGGGTTGTACGGATGAAGCGTATATCGAGTTCTCTGTCTGGGCCAACACAGACGATGGAAGTTGTCAGGAGCTCATTGTCATTGGGTGTTTCGATACGGAAGCATGCAATTATGATGTGACGGCCAACATTCAAGGTCCTTGTCTTTATCCATTGGATATCTATGGGGTGGATTATGTGGACTGCACGGGCGCCTGTCTCTCTGATATGGATGGAGACGGAGTGTGTGATGGGGTGAGGTGTTTGGGTGCACGGATGTGGTTGCTGTGAATTTTGAATCGTGGGCGACTGAGAATGACGGGTCTTGTCTTTACGGAGGTTGTACGAATCCCGATTTTATTGAATTCGATTCTTCGGCTGATGTGGATGACGGGAGCTGTGCAGTGCTTGTGGTCTTCGGGTGTATTGATCCGGATTACATCGAATACGATGCTGCGGCCAATGTCGACGATGGGTCATGTGACGATTTGGTTTCCCTTGGCTGCACGAGTCCGATTGCATGCAACTACAGTGGAGGCTACAACGTTGACGATGGAAGTTGCATTTATGCGGTTGACATCTATGGCAATGACAATGTGGACTGCTTCGGCACTTGCATCAATGATGCCGATGGTGATGGGGTATGCGATGAAGAAGAGCTTTCCGGTTGCACCGATCCAGTGGCATGTAACTACAACAGTTTGATGACGGATGATGACGGCAGTTGCGAGTTCTGTTCCTGTTACGAGCCGCAATTGGTCTTTGGGCCGGATGCTTTGACCTTTGAGAGCGACAGCGCTGGATATGGAATAAAGCTGGCCCGCGTTGTGCAGCACGAGGGGGGTGCTTTGGATGGCTGGATAACCTATCGTTTATATGTGACGACCCAATCACCGGATGACAAATTGTCGAGCCTCTTTGGAAACGAAGACCTGCCATTCAATCTGAACACCACGACGTCATGGTATCAGGACCCGCTCGGTTCGAACTTTGGTTCGGCTGTCAATCCGTTCTTGTATACCATTATGCCAACGCTGGAGTTTGACAGCTGGGTGACGATTGGCATCGACCAAGTGCCCAACAGTGCCTTGGGAGAAGGTGACATTCAGGGTGTGTCGAGTCCGGGTCAGAATTGGTTGGCGGCATTCTCCTCAGGTGGCGGCATCGATATGGATGATGCCACAGGAGGAGCTTGGTTTGTAACCAATGACGTGACCAACGGCATTGCTGGCGATGACCTAGAGATTCTTGTTGGTCAGTTTACCACGGATGGTGTGATTACAGGCACGATCAATTACCAGCTTTTCTTGAACGGTGCCCCTGAGATTGACATCCGTCCTTCGGTGAGTTTTTCATCGGAAGGCATGGAATCGTCAATGGTGTACCTCTGTGGCTGCACAAATCCAGCAGCAGAGAACTTCAGTCCCGATGCGATCTATGATGATGGCTCTTGCGGAGCCACTCCAGGCTGCACCTATGTCACGGCTGTCAACTATGACCCCTCTGCGATAGGCGATGACGGGTCCTGCCAATATGCAGGCTGTACGGTTGATTTCTTCAGGAATTACACAACCTATGCCACCGTGGACGATGGGAACTGCACGGATGCGCCGCCGTGTCCCGATTCCAATGGGGACGGATTCATCGGCGCCTTGGAGGTGACAGACCTCTTGGTATACTACAACACCGATGGGGGACAGTGTGGGGTGCTCAATCCACTGTCATTGGCTGAGCTGGGCGTGGGGCCTTGTGACCTTGTTGGCGCGGACTGCGGCGATGAAGGTTGCACGTATCCCAATGCCTTAAACTTTGACCCAAGCGCGACGATCGAAAATGGCTCTTGTCTTTGGACAGGCTGCACTGACCCTTCTAAACAGAACTATCAGCCTCTGGCCAATCTTGACGATGGCACTTGTGTAACGCCCATTTGTTGGGACTTTGACTTCAATGGAGTTGTGGGCATTCAGGACCTTTTGGACCTGCTGCTTCTGTTCAACTCCACCTGCGGAGCGGAATAACCAAAACCGCCAACTTGCTTCGCTTAAAAGGGCGTCTCTGTGAGGCGCCCTTTTTTTGCTCTGGGGCTTTATTCAAATGCGGCCAAGAGGTGAGTGAAACGGCGACAAGTTGTTTATGGTGCGAAATCATCCTGTTTATACCCAGGAAGGATTAATCTCCCTGAACAGGTTATAATTTTCACCTTTCAAATCCTACAATTCCATGCTCCGAATGTCTTTTTTCCGCTCCCTGTTGGGTGCTCTGTCACTCATTCTCAGCTTCGACGCGATGGGCCAAGGAGATCGTGCCTTCGTGATTTGTGAAGGGGCTCAGGATTTTTATTCGGGTGAAGTTTTGCAAGCGCCGCGTCTTGGTGTTATCAATATGGACGCGGAGGAGATGGAATTTGAAGTGCTGCGGACATTTGAAGGCCATTCCTTCACGGTGGACCTCATTCTGTCGGATTCGGGGGATGAATTGTATGTGTCTGCTGAAGACACAGTTTACCGACTGGACGCAGCTGACGGCGCCATTTTGGCCAGCCAGCCTTTGGATGGAGCGCGCCGATTGTTTCTTGCTGGAGACCGGGTTTACGTGACCAAGGGAGACTATGATCCCGTGACCTTCGGTTCGGTGCCGTTTGATCAATATCTGGTGGCGCTCGATGCTGAAGATTTGTCGTGGCAGGCTGATTGGGCTGCTGAAGGAGGAGAGGGTCCAGGATACGCAGCTGAGGCGATGTGCATCGCTGGAGACGTGTTGCACATCGGAATCAACAACGCCTTTGCTTACGGAGAGGAGGTGGGAATTGTCGGTCGTTTGAATCTGTTGACAGGAGAATACAGCGAAACTGATCTCGGTGAGGATGGACTAAACCCCGTTCATGTTCTGCCCGCAGTGGGCGGTGTGGTCACGGTGAATGCCCGTCAATATGACGGCACTTCGCTCAGTCGGGTAGAGGCATCTGGTGCTGCTGTTACTGAAGTTGTTGCCGATGTGACGGCTGGATGCGGAGCAGCGGCCATCATCGATGACGAGGTGGTGTATCAGGTTTATGGGGAGGGGGATTTCCGCAAGGCCGATGGGGCGACACTGGATTCATCAGGGACTTGGCCTGGAAATGGCATCTCTGTCTATTCGATGGCTGTCCGGGGGTCTGACGTTCTGCTTGGGCATACAGATTTTGCCACCTACGGTGAGGTCGAGCTTCGCTCTGGAGATGGTGAATTGATAGCCAGTGTGACGACGGGCATCGCCCCGGGCGTGGTGCGCGTCGCTCCCTCGACCTCCGCTGTTTCCGAGATGCCGGTTGAAGTCACCGAAGAGGTGAGTCGTTTCGATTTGTTGGGACGCAATGTGGACAGCCGTTCTGCAGGACTGCAGGTGGTGTTGATGTCCAATGGCAAGGCTCGCTTGGAGTGGCGTTCTGCCGATTGATTTTCTGCTGTAATCAGCCGAAGAGGGAATCAACGCCGAAGTAATTTGCAGTGGTTCGCAGAATGAGCCTGTGAGCCAAATCTGCACCATGGGCTTGTCCAGATGATCGAAAGTTGAACCACTTTCCAAGGAAGGAGTTTTGGTCTTCTGCGTTGGGTTGGCCCTCACACAAGAACTGTCCGTTCAGGTGAGGAAGGAACCGTGCTAGATATTCATCCAAGCCGATTTCCAAGGGGTAGGTGTATTCAGTTTCGAACCAATTGCGCTCCGGGATCCAACGGTCGTTTCTCCACCGCAGTTCCAATTGAGGAATTCTGCTGCGGACGTGGAGTAGGTCGTCCTCTTGCCACAAAGTGTAAACCGCTCCGGTTTCCGTTTCATGGCGATAGCTAATGCGCATAGTGCAGGTTACGATGTTTCTTATTGATTCTTGTTGCCAAAGGCGAATCCAATGCCTGAAGCGCAGGACCGCGGCACAAAATCAACGTGGCGCTGTTTCAATAGGCGTCGTTGTGCACGCCGTCCACCGCGCGTCCACTTGGGTCAATCGCTGTCTCTTATACACATCTGACGCTGCCGACGATCCTACCTGTGTA
>CAXHAW010000006.1:0-19968 GCA_964014525.1 uncultured bacterium | reverse complement strand
CGAGCTAAGCCTCGCCGAGAATCCAGATCAACACTGCCGAGAGGCCATTCTCCCAAAATTTTGGGCTTCAGCCCGAGCAGGTCTAAAACCGGTCCTTTTTGGGGACCTCGGAATTTTACTCCGCACTTTCTGCACTCTCTGGCGCTGAGCAGCCCTCGACGAAAAAGAGCAGCTCTCGCATGCGCTCAGCCTGCCCCAGGTCCTCCTGACGCTCATAAGCATAGGCCAGATTCCCGATAAGCCGTCTCACCACGTCAATGGGGTGACACGGACCGCAATGTTGCTGGTCTACGGGCAAGTCAAGATGGCCAAGGAAGGCATTGACCTCATCGGGATGGATGACCCCCCCTTTATTGAAGGGGTTGATATAGAACAGCACACTTCCCGGACTCCCCCCTTCTGCGAATTCCCCGAGGTGTCCCCCATCGCAATACGCCAAAATGAAGTGGTTGGGCAAATTGACACCGTGAATGGGCAATCTCAACTCTTGCGCAATCGCGAGGTAAACAGACCCAAGTGCTAGTGAATTGCCCTTGCGCTTAAACATCACCTCTGAAGGCAAGGCATCCGTAGGCCGAGCCGCTCCACCGCGGGTGCCCTCAAATCCATGGTGCTCAAAGAAAATCCTATTGATGACCCGAACCTGCTCCAAAGCGGTCATGTCGTCATTGAGCTCCAACCAGACGTCCTGCCTGATGCGTTGGAAGGTTTCTCTCAACTCTTCATTCGCCGCCGCTGGATCCACATACTGATTGATGAGAAACAACGCCTCGGCCACCCCGTGATCGGTGGATTCAATCCAATCAGCAAACAGAGACCGGACCCCTTCTGTGGCCAGCTGATCAAGGAGGGCCTTGGCCCGCTCCACAAAGACCAGACCATGGCCCTCCTCCTCGAGGGCCATTCGCAGCGGCGGAACCGCGGCTTCTCCAATTTTCTCAAGTTCCTGCTTCACGGTAATGAAGATGCCCTCATCGGGGTCCTCTAGCAGGGAAATCAAGGCTTGCAACTCGGTGACGCTCATAGCCAACTTAGGTTCTGCCAGCAAAGTACTTCCGAGCTTTGGTGCCTATTTTGTGGTGATGGGTTCTTATCCGAGCGACCGTGTGAATTCCACCTCTCTGCCCGAATTCAGCAGGGCTTCCCATACATCTGGGACTGAAAAACCACCCGATGATGACCGCAACCCCAATGCGGTCCGAATCGCGCGAGGGGCAAGACCTTGGCGTGTATCCCGACGGTTTCCCTCTCCCTCTGGGCCAAAGCTAGACGAAGCCTCTCTTGCTGCTGATAAAACCCTGATTCGACGCTCCCTCATGGTCACCCTAGGCATCCTCACCGTCATTTGGGGGGTGTTTTTTATCGATGAACAGCTTGGTCTCGAGCTTCGCCAATTCGGGAATCGCCCCCTCCAACAAGACGGACTTATCGGCGTGCTGACCATGCCCTTGCTTCATGGTGATTTCCAGCACCTGTGGGGCAACACAGTTTCGTTTTTCTCTCTCAGTTCCCTGCTGATTTACTTCTACCGAAACGTGGGTTTCAAGGTTCTGGGTTGGTCCTGGATTGCAACAGGGTGTCTGCTTTGGCTAAGTGGTGCACCCGGCAATCACATCGGCCTGAGCGGCGTCATCTATGCACTCTCGGCATTTCTGTTTCTGAGCGGTCTCATCCGTCAATCGCCAAGGCTAATCCGCGTCTCGATGGTGGTGGTGTTCCTGTATGGAAGTATTGTTTGGGGTGTCTTCCCCATCGAGGTGGGCGTGAGCTGGCAAGGACATCTATCGGGCGCCCTTGTCGGAAGTTTCTTGGCTGTGGCGTGGCACAGGCAAGGTCCGCAGAAGCCTGCACCCCTTCTTTACGATGACAACGATGAAGATGTGACATCTGCAGGCAGTGAAGGAGAAGCGCCAAAACCGGACAGGTCAGAATAACGATTAACCCTCTTGGAATCCCCATCAGAGGGAATCTGAAGAGGCATGACAATCCCAGGCACACCTCTCAACTCAGAACGACCCAAGGCCCAAGAAAGTCGGGGCTGATTCCAATTTGGACCACCACCGAGGAATGGCCACCCAGACCTTCCCTTCTGATCATGCGAAATCCCGCCGAGGCGGGATTCGCAAGCCGCGAATAGCCGGCCAGGTTGAAGAAAAAACCCTAGGAAGGATCAGGCATTGAGCATCACCGGCATCACCAACATGAGGATATCCTCCCCAGTTGCATCCCCATCGTGCAATGGCCGGATGATTCCAGCGCGGTTTGGCGCACTCAACTCCAAGGTGATCTGTTGGGCGTCCAAGTTGTTGAGCATGTCAAGAAGGAACCGGCTGTTGAAGCCAATCTCCATATCGTCTCCTGTGTAGTTGCAGGACAAGGACTCTCGCGCTTCATTGGCAAAGTCCACATCTTCCGCGCTGATGGTCAAACTGCTACCCGCCAAAGTCAAGCGGACCTGATGGGTTGTTTTGTTGGCGAAAATGGCCACACGACGAATGCTCCGCTGAAAATCCTTGCGGTCAATGGTCATGCAATTGGGATTTTCCTTTGGAATGACGGCCTCATAATTCGGGTACTTGCCCTCGATAAGACGGCAGACTACGTCCATCTCACCGTACTTGAAGTGGGCATTCGCCTCATTGAAACTCACCACAACCTCGTCGGTCATGGGAAGGGTGCCTTTCAGCAAATTGAGGGGCTTCTTGGGCACTATCATCTCGGCGTTCTCCGGAGCGGAGGCATCCTTCCTCGCATATCGGACCAATCGGTGCGCATCAGTGGCAACAAAACTCAAGTGGTCACTCCGCAACTCGAAGAAGATGCCACTCATCACAGGCCGCAAATCGTCGCTACCAGCAGCAAACAGGGTCCTGCTGATGGCTTCAGCCAGTGTATCTGAATTGAGGGTGACAGACGCTGCGCCTTCCAATTCTGGAGTGCGAGGAAATTCATCAGCATGGGCACCTGCAAGTTTGTACTTGCCTGCCTCACTGGTCAGCTCGACACCGCATGTTTTAGGGTCCACCTTAAATGTCAGCGGGAGATCCTCGAACGTTTTGAGGATGTCGAGCAACATTTTTGCTGGAATGGCAATGGCGCCCTCCTCCTCAGCCGTCACTTCGACCGCGGTCGTCATGGTCGTTTCAAGGTCGCTGGCGCTAATGGAGGCTTTTCCCGGGGCAATCTCAAAAAGGAAATTGTCCAAAATGGGCAAAGTGTTGCTGCTGTTGAGCACGCCGCTAATGGCCTGAAGCTGTCGGAGCAAAGCGGTACTGGAAACGATAAACTGCATACGGGTCGAATGGGTAGACGAAAGTACCCCTGCCTCGTGGCCCATGGATGGCCTTTGGTGTGTCACTTTTTCACAACGGATGCACCGGTGAGGGCCGAGCGGCGCGCCTTGTCCTAATGTCCCCTTCGGATGTACTTTCCCATTATGAACAAGACTGTGCTCCACTTCTTCTTACCCATGGCCTCCATTGCCCTAGGGCTGAGTTCAATGGAGGTCAACGCCCAGACCCAATCACTTGGTGACAACGACGTGGTGCTGGCTTCAATTGAGGCTCCTTTGACCCGAGAAGCATTGAATGAAGTGCGGGTTTCTTTGGAGGAGATTGGTCACATGTTTCACTATGGAAGCTTTCAATTCCGACAAGATGGCACCATGATCGGCGTTGAAATCGTGCTGAAGATTGAGGATCAAGAGTTCCATGAGTACGTGGAGTTTGTCTCTGAATCTTGTGTTCTCCGGATCAAGAAGGCCGAAGGGATTGCCATGGAAGGCTGCTGACTGGAACAAAAGACCGACCACAACCTCAAGCGGCTTCACACGGCGACAGCGTGGGTACGAAGGGCGTCGTTGAGCGAGGTCTTGCGGTCCGTGCTTTCCTTTCGGCGGCCCACAATCAGTGCGCAAGGCACGCCGAATTCACCAGCTGGAAAGACTTTGGGGCGGGTGCCCGGAATGACCACAGAGCGAGGAGGAACATGGCCTTTAAGCTCCACGGGTTTGTCGCCGGTTACGTCAATGATGCGGGTGCTGGCCGTCAAAATCACCCCGGCTCCCAAGACTGCCTCCTTGCCCACGCGAACCCCTTCCACCACAATTGCCCTTGAGCCAATAAAGGCGCCGTCCTCAATAATGACGGGTGCCGCTTGCAGCGGTTCCAAGACCCCTCCAATGCCCACGCCTCCGCTCAGGTGAACATCAGCTCCGATTTGGGCACACGACCCGACGGTCGCCCATGTGTCTACCATGGTTCCCGAACCGACATATGCGCCAATGTTGACATAACTGGGCATCATCACCACCCCTTTACCCAAAAAGGCCCCGTACCGCGCGATGGCGTGCGGCACCACGCGCACGCCCGCCTTTGCATGGTTCTTTTTCAGGGCCATCTTGTCGTGAAACTGGAAAGGGCCCACCTCCTCCACCTTCATCTGCCGCATGGGAAAGTACAAGACGACGGCTTTCTTGACCCATTCATTGACGGTCCAATCTCCTAATGGCGCTGGCTCTGCACAGCGCAACACCCCTTGATCTAAGGCCTCTAAAACAGCCTCCACCGCTTGCTTGGTCGCTTTTTCCGTCCTTTGTTCTGGCTGATTCCATGCAGACTCAATCAGGCTCCGGGCCGAATTCCAATCCACCTGACCGGGCGCTGTCCATTCCAGTGTTTCTTGCATAAAGCGAAGATACCCGTCTCCACCTCGTGCACTTCAGGTAATTTCACTCCATGGCGAGATTCATCGCATTCGATTACGGCACCCAAAGGGTCGGCATTGCCGTCACGGACTCCGGGGCCATGGTGGCTGCTCCAGAGTGCACATGCAGCCCAAAGGAACTCCCCGTTGTGGTCAAACGACTGCTGAAAGAGGAACCGTGTGCGGGATTCGTCGTGGGCATGCCAGGCTTGATTCTTGGAACACAAACAGACAGCACAGACGCCATCCACTCCTTTGTGGCTGACCTTCAAAAGCGACATCCCCACGTCCCTGTCGACCTAGTCGATGAAGACGACACCAGCCGAGAGGCCTCCCTCAGCATGGTCCAGTCTGGCATGCGAAAGTCAAAGCGACGCGAAAAGGGACAAATCGACCGCATTGCAGCCACGATCATCCTCCAGAGATTCTTGGATCAGCGCTGAACCTCAGTCTCCCTCATTCCCCCGGAACACTTCGATTTCCTTGGTGATTTTCACGAGGTCGGTGAAACGATCGACATAGCGTGTGGCCCTGACAACGTGGTTGTCTATCCAATGGTAGTTGCCCCCGCGGGGCTTGCCCATCAGCAAACCGTGATATTGAAAACCGTGCTGGGCAAGCCACCCCTCGGTCACTTCGCGATGGGCTTCAGTCCTGCTTGTAAAAAAGGTGATGACGTGGCCTTCTTCGTACCAACGGTTTAAGGTTTCGATGGCGTCTGGAAACGGAGCACACGTGGCCATGCGCTCCGGTTGTTCGTTGGGCACATCTTCGGTCACGGTCCCGTCGATATCAATCAGGAAGTTCTTGGTTTCGCTGGGCAGCAATGGGGATGCAGCCCGGCCCTTGGCATCGGTGGCCGCCTTTAATGAGGACTTGTCGTCTAGGGGATTCATGGCAATGAGGGAATTCCAAAGAAAGGGTCATTGCCTTCCGGAACAAACTTAGGGGTCGCCGTCGATCAAATCGTGCAACACGGGAGTCCAATTTTCTCCACGATGACCCTCGAAAAATGCACGTTCAAGGGCCAAATCAAGGCGCTCTTCTCCGGTCCACGCTCCGGAAAGCGCATGGAAATTGGCCACGCGTTCCTGCGCTTTGCCATCGGGATGAAACCACCCATGTAACGCAGCCAACACCAGCAATTCATCTGCATGCTCGCGCCGAATTGCCCTTCTGCCCTGACCCTCAAGCTTATCCAGCAACTTGAGCATCTTCGCCTTTGTCGCCTCCACGCTCCCCCTCAGTGTCACATCAAGTCCGGTGAAGTTGACAAGCGCGGCCTCCGACTCCCTGTCGAGGGCATCACGCCAAGACTGAACATCTGGAATTGTACGCTCCGATAGCCATTGGGATTCCCATGAGTTCAGTGATGCACCAAAATTGCGGGGGCTCACATCGGCTTTAACAGCCAGAGCGCGCCAAGGAGCTGGTGTCACCCTAGCGCTGTCGCGGGGCACCAGTGCTGGTGCCTGCAATCCCAAAGCCTCGAAAGCTGTGGACAGTTGCAACCAGTAGGCCACCTCTGCAAGTCCTCCAACAACAGCCACATCCGGAAGCAAGCTAGCCTGGTACAAGGGGCGAAGAAGGGCATTGGGGGAGAAAGATTGCGGCTCGCGTTCGAGGTGATCGAGTAAGGCCCCCGTTGCCTCCCAAGTCCTCTCTCCTGCTGACCAAGTCTCACCCGTTTTGACAAGCCGACTTCGCTTCTGCTGTCCAATGTGGAAAAGGTTTGTTTCCCTGACATGAACCTGCGGGGAATGCCCTTGAGATTGCAATACTGCATTGACTTGACTGACCTCATTCCACAGGGTCCCCTCCTGAATTTCTCGGGCCATCTGCGGAGCAAACGCAGCCTTGAGTCGAGCGTCGTCACCGTCAATCACAACGATTCGATCGCTGCCGATAACGGAATGAATCCAACGGCGCATGGCCGACGAGAGGGGGCCATTTGTCGCACTCAGCATACCGGACAGAACATCGTCCTGAATTCCCGCTCCCTCCGCCCAGGCAGATAAGGTTCCCAATGCTCCGGACGCGTCCATCCGCCCTACGGCTCCGCCCGCACCGTCAGAAGCCCAACGGTGCCAATCCTTTCCATCCCATAGCGAACTGATCTCCTCGAAATCATGATCTTCTGAAGCCAACCAAAACACAGGAATGACAGGCGTACCCCAGCGCATTTCAAGGCTGTCTGCAAGGCGCACCGCAGTGAGTGCTTTGTACACTGTAAACGCGGGACCTGTCGCCAGACAAAGCTGGTGTCCTGTGGTCACGGTTCTCGCTGAGCCTTGCGACAAATCCTCCACTCGAGATGGGACCCGCAATCCAGAATCAGCATACTGTGCCTCGAGCACCTCCACCAGCAGACTCCGGTCTAAGCGGTTCATTCCAGCGCCATCTTTCAGCGCATCGAGATCGGCTCCATTCGGTTTGAGAAGCCATGTGAATGAGGCGCCTTCACTGCCGAGACGGCCTTCCCACCACCTGCGCACCAGATGATCCTCTGCCAAGCCATCAATGAGGGAAGTTTGGTGAAGCTCCATAAACAAGTAAGGGTACTGTCTGTGTGGGCTCAGTGCAGAATCGTCACCGCTCCCTGCTTTGTGCGGGCTACAAACCCTGGCATTTCAGGCCATTCCATGCGCCAAACATAAATGCCCGGTTCGAGCAATTGACCTTCCATATCACGGCCATTCCACACAAGATTACCGGGATCGAGTTGAGCCAGTCTCTGGCCCCAACGCGAGTAAATTTCAAAGACGGCCGGTTTTGCACCACCCACCTCAGGCCGAAAAACATCGTTGAGTCCATCCCCATTGGGAGAGAATGCGTTGGGCACGTAGACTGGAAGCGACCCCTCTTCCACAGGCTTGACCCCAGGCCCCTTGACGATCTGTTCCGCCGGGGCTAGCCCCTCTTCAGGATTGACTTCGACAAGCTTGAAATCATCGAAAAAATAATAGGCCATCAGGGGATTATCTCCCATCACAACCTCTACGTCAAGCAACGCATCAGGCTCAAAAACGCCAATCGTGAGGAATCGAGATGGTCCTGCCACCACAAACGCAAAAGAAATACGCTCCCAAGCCTCATCATACCGGGAGTACGAAAACTGAAAGGTCGCGGGAAAAGAAAGGGCTCCAGTTCCAATCTGCGCAGGCTCTTCGACCGAGAAAGCCAGACCCAAAGCATCGACGGACAACCCAGCCGCGGACGTGGGTAACCACTCACCGTTGGTCACCTCAAAAGACAGTGTGTACTCCTGCCCCACCACCAACGGCTCAGACAGCTCCATTACCAGATACTCTCTCGCCAAAGGCGCTCCCAAACCCGTGCGTTTGATGGCAGCAATGCCTGCAATACCTCGACCTTCTGACGGCTGCACCATCGCAATGGGTGTCTCCGGAAGATCACCACCCAACCCTCCATCTAGGTGAAAAAAATCTGGCGATGTCAACCCGCTGCCCGCATTACTCCATCCTGGCAGCAAATACCACATACCGGGTGCCATGGGCATCGCGGTAGATTCTTCAAATCCTGGGTTAACCAACTGGGCATAGGTTTGATGGGAATAGGTGCAGCCACCCACCACCATCAAGGTGAAAAGGACAACCCTCCAAACATCCCGTACTTGGGCCCTACGCATCTATGCAATGTACTGCATTCAAAATGGGGCAAAAGAGAAGGAGCCCCGCGTTCGGAGCTCCTTCACCTTAACCAAAACAACTTGAACCAAATCTTCGCTGTACTTGCAGGCAGTTGTGACCTGCACCTATATGACGCACTGAGGCCCCTGAATGTTGTTTGAGAGGTTCCCAACAGTTGCCAAAGCGCCACGTCCATGCTCATCGGCTGAGTCGACAGGCCAAGCCAATGCTGCACCAAACCCCCGAGCGAAGGCCCGCATTCCATCCAGCACGCATGGCCCAAGACCATTCGCGATTGAGGTTGTTCTCCACCCCCAACTGCAGTCCCCACCCCATGGTGACTTCGGAAATCCAGTCCGATCGGTCGGGCCCGAGAACCTGTTCGTCATCCGGCCTGCCCAAGAGGGGCAACCGTTCGGCCTCAGCCGGTGAGCGAACCAATCGAATGAGATTCAGGTGAAGGCCGGCCCACCATGACCAATCTGCACCGCGCCCTTGGCCCATCGAGCCACCGCGATCCAACATAATTCTGGCCTCCTGCGCCAAGCGACGATTGAACGGAAGCGGGACCGTATCCAATTCAATGCCCAAGTCATAGGTGCGCTGAATCCATTGTTCCAATCCGCCACCTTGGGATCCGACGACGGCATACAGACTGTCGTCCAATTCTGTGACGTTGTAAGTCCATGCCTCGCGAAGCCCCCCAGAAAAGCCAAGACGAAGGTGTTTGTCATCTTGCGTCCATGTCGACACCAATTCAATATGGGAACTGGGGCGAACGGGTCGCCCTGCAAGCGCCTCGAGGGAAGTGCCCTGGACCGAATTCAACATCCGCACCCCACCGACCCAAACGGCAAGTTTGACTTCGGGTTTAGCCCATGGCGACAGGCCACGGGATCTGACCTTACCCGTCACTCCTGCAGATTCCCGTAAATCGAGATCCAGACGCAAGACGGCCCCGTCTACTGTGATGGTGTCCCTGGAGGCCGCCTGTGCTTCAGAAAAGAAAAACACCAGTGCCACCAAAAGCACTGCGTATTGCAAGCCCTGCTTCCGCCCAAGGTTGGACACGTCAATGCCCACCTCCTGCAGGCAACGTCAATGGCAAACGCAGCACCGGCTCATCTCCTTCCAAGGCTGGGGTGGCTTCCGTCTGTTCTGATGGAACCTTGGCCTGCTCTTCGACAGCATTGTCCAAGACTTCACCCGTTGGAACTGAAGACACCGGGGGAACTGATGTGCCGAGTTCAACAGATTCCAGTTGACTCGAAGCCGGCTCTGTTCGGATTTCCTCGAATGAAGACACCCCTTCTGTCGGGGCTGATTCAGCGGATTGTGCGTGTGAACTGATCGCGACACCGGAACTCGGCGTTTCAACCACCTTGGCCTTGGCCCTGGGCTGATTCTCCGAGGAACTCGACACCCCATCAGACACATCCTCTTGGATGGGAGCGGCCACAGGCGCCTCTTTTGACTCAAACTCTGCCGGCAATACTGGGCCTTCGCCCGTTGGTTCCAAAATGGGATTCGGAACGGTCCCGTGTGTATCGCTGATGGTCGTGCCCTCAGCTCCGTTCCAAAGCGCAAACCCCAAGCCCATGCACACCATGGCCCCGACTAACCAAGCCGATTTTTGACCCATTCTCGATACTGGTGGAGTCGACTCCGCCATGGGTGGCGCCTCAACAGATCGTTGGGAAAGCATTTCGCGACACCGCGCATCAAAGGCTGCGTCCAATTGCGAATCCTGTGGATTGATTTTCATGATCTAGATGCCCCTTTGTCCTGAGGCTCGCTTGGGTTAGACTGTGCTCGGGCAGAAAGGGTTGCAAGCACACGCTGTAAATATTTTCGAGCCCGACTCAATTGGCTCTTGGACGTGTTGACGTCCACCCCGAGTTGATCTGCAATCTCTTGGTGTCGATACCCTTCGATCACGTACATGCAAAAGACCGTGCGATACCCGAGGGGAAGCTGGGCAATGGCGCGTTCCAATTCGTCCGCTGTGAACTCAAGGTCAGTGTGGTTTTCCAAGTCACGCGGGGTGGCGTGGACCTCGTCGATGTCCTGATGGTGACGGTGTTTGAGGTTCTTTCGGTACTGGGTAATGGCCGTGTTGACCACGATGCGACGCATCCAACCTTCGAATGAGAAATCCTGTCGATAGCTCTTGATGTGCTTGAAAATCTTGACAAAGCTTTCCTGCAGCACATCCTCTGCGTCCTCCCGGGCATTTGTGTGGCGTATTGCCGTAGCGAACAGCTGACCACTAAACCTAGCATACAGCCTCTGTTGCGCATAGGGACGCTGGGCCTTGCAACCCTCAATCAACTGTTTGACTTCCTCACTCGACGCCATGGCTCACCCTAAGAACGGTCATTCCGCCTCAACCGTTGCCTCGAACTCAGGCAAATCTTGAGGCGTGCACACCCAACCACTCTAGAGCGGAGCCATGAAAAATGTGCGCCCTATCCGACTCCGATAGGTCCATGTCCGTCTCCAGATACCGACCAAATTCCAAGTCTCTCCCAGCGGGAAGGGATAATCGGACCCCATTACAATCCGATGGGCCCCTTGAAGTTCAAGGGCATATTGCATCATCCGCGCGTCATGCGTAATGCTGTCCACCCAAAACCTACCCACATAATCCCGGGGATTGTTCGGGTTGTCTACCGCCACTAGATCTGGCCTGCAACGCCATCCATGCTCGATGCGGCCCAGTGTCGCCAGGAATGATCCAGACGCATGACTGAACATCACCCGAAGGCCTCGATGCCGATCGAAGATGCCGGAGAACACCATGGAACAAGCGGCCCTAGATGTCTCCGCTGGCATGCCCACGAGCCAAGGCAACCAGTATTTCGTCATCATCTCCCTGCCCATCATGTCCCATGGATGAACCATGATGCACATGTCCAAGCGCTCGCAAGCCTCCCACAACGGATTGAATCTCGGCTCAGATAGATTATACCCATTGATGTTGGACCCAATCTGAATGCCGTGTAGCCCCAATTCCTTGCACCGTTCCAGTTCAGCGATGCTCAAGTCGGTATCCTGCATTGGCAAAGTGCCCAGGCCCACATAATGGCGGGGATGATCTTGTACAGTCCGCGCAATGTCATCGTTCAGGAACCGGGCAATGTCATGGGTGTCCTGTGGTTTGGCCCAATAGGCAAACAACACAGGAATCGTGCACACCACCTGAACTTGGACGCCCGATTTGGCGTATTCCTCGATTCGAACCTTCGCGTCCCAGCAATTGGCTTGTACCTCCCGAAAGAAGCGGTCTCCCTGCATCATGCGCGCCGCTCCCTCTTTGTGGTGTTCCAGATGAATGAAAGCGCCATACCCCAGCTTTCTGCTCCAATCCGGCAGCAACTTGGGCATGATGTGCGTGTGGGTGTCGATTTTCAGCATCCGGTCTGAAGTTACGGTTGTACGTCCCTGCGACGCTCCACGAAGCGCAAATCAAGCCTGTTGTTGGGCGTTGCCCTCCACCCTGTCCATTTGGACGCAACCAGATGCAGCACATCGTCATGCCAAAGGGGAATGACAGGCATGTCATCCAACACGCGGCGTTCCATCTTGCGCAGTACCTCGTTACGCTCCTGCCCAGAGGGAAGGGTTGATGCCTTGCTCAGCAAACTGTCTGACACGGCATCCGCATACCGGGTGTAGTTTGGCCCTGCCGGAGTCCAACGTGACCGGTCAAAAAGCCCCAAGAAATTGTCTGCATCCGGATAATCCGCCAACCAAGATTTGCGAAATAGGGACACCTCGCTTTGGGCAACGCGTTCCGCATCAATCCCACTCGGTGCGACATCAATGACCACATCGACTCCAAACGTCTCCCATGTGTGCTGCAAGGCAGCGGCCAATTCCGCAGTGGCCGGCTTGGTTCCCAGCACGCCTGCATACATTCGAACCAAAGGCGGAGCGGGCCCGACGCCCACCTCGGCCAGCAGGTCTCGAGCCGCTTCCGGGTCGTGCACCAAGGAAAAATGAGCCGGTCTTTCCCGCTTCGAAAAACCGGGCATCCCGTGGGGCACAAACCCAAGTGCAACAGATGCACCGCCAGCGCGCAACTCGTCCACCAATAGCTGGCGATCCAACGCCATGCTCATCGCCCGGCGGACTTGAAGGGCAATGGGGGCCATGCCGATGTCTGCGCGCGACGCACTGTCCGAAAGAATGCCGATGTAATCGGTTTTCAGAAACGGCACAGAATGTCGCTCGAAACGCCCCTTCCACTCTGAATTCCACTGTCCGTCCTTGTCAAAGAAAATCTCCATCCACTCTGGCCTTGGAGCAGAAACGAAATCATAACGTCCCTGACGAAAACCCAGCATTTCAGCGCCTTCTTCCCTATTGAACTCGATTCGAACGCCATCCAGCAGCGGAAGACGTCGACCATCGGGACCCCGCATCCAGTATCTCGGATTCCGGTGCAAGACCATGGCCGTTTCTGGCAACCAGCCCTTCAGCAAAAAAGGGCCTGTGCCCAAGTCCAAAGCCTGGGCATTCACGCCAACGCCTCCCCCTTTGAGAATCGAAGCTTGGGGTGTAGCCAATAGGCTCGCAAAGACAGGATTCGGGGCCTCAAGGCGAAGCACAACGCTGTCCGTGCCAATGGCTGTCACTCCCCCCTCTTCGAGAAGACCATCGAGCACCCAACGTCCCGGAAGTGCCTGCTCGGGATCGAGCATTCGCTGAAAACTGAGGACCACATCATCAGCAACGAATGGCGACCCGTCATGGAACTCCACGCCCCTTCGCAACTGGAAGGAATAGACTTTCCCATCCTCGGAGACCGACCATGCTGAGGCGAGAGCGGGAACCACATTCAACGACGTATCGAATTCGAGCAGCCCCTCGTACAATTGATCGACAACCCAGAGGGTCTCCAAATCGACTGCCCTGGCTGGGTCCAGAGACTGAATGCCATCCGCTGCGTTGTAGACAAACAAATCCAGCGAACCTTCAACTCCCCCCTGAGAACAGCCGGAAAGGACTGCAAACATTGAGATTGAAAGCCAGTTTCGCACCTGAGTTTTCATTTCCTTTTGACGGAACATGCGGAAAAGTTAAACCTGCAGCGGCGTGCGCGGTTCTACTTTCGCCATCTGATGTCCACTTCGCGTTTCCTCCCCCTGTTTTTGGTTCTGTTGACCGCGCCTCAAATGCTGTCTGGTCAGGAGTTCACGTTGAGTGGACGGGTCATCGATTCAGAGACAGGAGAATACATTCTTGGTGCCACGGTCATCGTGGAAGGGGAAGCCACTGGAACTGCTTCTAACACCTACGGTTTTTACAGTCTGACGTTGCCAATGGGTGTTCGAAAACTCTGCTGGTCCTTCATTGGATATGTCCAAGAGACCCGCGAAGTCAACCTCGATCGCGATCGGTCACTCGACATTGAACTCCGCCCCAATGTCATTGCCGTTGCTGCAGCGGAAATCGAAGCAGAGCGTTCAGCCCACACAGAGAGCACCGACATGGGCAAGGCCAAGGTGGGTGTGGAAACCATCAAGTCCCTCCCCGCCCTGTTGGGAGAGGTTGACGTGCTCAAGGTCATCCAATACCTCCCGGGGATTCAAAGCGCCGGGGAAGGCAATTCAGGCTTTTATGTGCGTGGCGGTGGACCAGACCAAAACCTAGTTCTTGTAGACGACGCAGTGGTATACAATGCCTCCCACCTCTTTGGATTCTTCAGCGTGTTCAATGCAGACGCCGTGAAGGACATTGAAATTACCAAAGGCACCATGCCCGCGCGGTTTGGAGGGCGGGTCTCATCTGTTCTTGACATTGGACTCAAAGAAGGCAATGCGCGCAAGACAGCGGTCAGCGGTGGAATCGGCCTCATCAGTTCCCGTCTCACAGTGGAAGCTCCCATTGTTGAGGACACGGCGAGTTTCATCATCAGTGGGCGAAGAACCTACATCGATGTATTGGCCAAGCCCTTTGTAAACCCGGAGAGTGCCTTCACCGGATCGGGCTATTATTTCTATGACCTCAATGCCAAGGTCAATTGGCGGGCCTCTTCGAAAAACCAATTCTACCTCAGCGGCTACTTTGGTCGGGACGTGTTCAACTTCCAATCCAGCGCGTCCAATTTTGGAAGCAAAATCCCTTGGGGAAATGCAACCGTCACCGCGAGGTGGAACCACGTAATCAATGACAAGGCCTTTCTGACCACAACGGCCACCTACAGCGATTATGAGTTTGCCTTTGAAGCGAGACAGGACAGTTTCACGTTTGGCTTTCGGAGTGGCATTGACGACCGTGGCCTCAAGACTCGACTGACCCTGTACCCCAATGTGAGGCACACCGTTCGGGCCGGAATGGAGTATACCTACCACACTTTTCTGCCCACAGAATTTTACGCGACATCCAACAACGTTAATTTTGACTTGGGCGAAGCGGTTCGCACGCGAAGCCACGAGTTGAGCTTGTATGCAGAGGACGAATTCGACGTTTCCGATGCACTGCGCATCAATGCCGGTCTGAGGTGGAGTGGCTTCCTGCAAACCGGTCCGTTCACGCGTTACATACCCACTCAGCAAAACGACCCTCTGGCGGCCACACAAGCATCAGAGGAAATCCGCTACACACCGGGGGAGACTGTCGCCACCTACGGACTGTTCGACGGGTCCATTTCAGGATTGGAACCCCGCCTGTCCATGCGACTGACCACTGGCCCTAGGAGCTCGCTCAAGGCCGGAGTGGGTCGCAACCTGCAGTATATCCACCTTGCCTCCCTGTCTCCAACCTCACTTCCCGGCGACATCTGGCTCCCCAGTTCGGACCGGGTTCGTCCGCAGGACGGCACACAGGTTTCCGCAGGCTGGTTCCGGGATTTTGGTGCTGAACGCAACATTGAGGCGTCCGTGGAAGTCTATCACAAGTGGCTCGGCAACCTGGTCTCATACGCTGACGGAAGCACCCCTGAAGACAATATCCGCAACAACGTCGACAACAACCTCGTCTTTGGAACGGGAACGAGTTACGGTGCAGAATTCTTTCTCAAGCGAAGGAGGGGCGAATGGACGGGATGGATAGGCTATACCTGGAGCAAAACCGACCGGCAGTTTGCCGAACTCAATGAGGGACGGCCCTTCCCCTCTCGCTACGACAGAAGACACGACTTGAGCGTGGTGCTCGAATGGACCATAGATGACCGCTGGAAACTTGGGGGAACCTTTATTTATGGAACGGGCAATGCCATCACCGTGCCTTCTCAACGGTATTTCTTGGATGGCAACCTATTCGATGTATACGGTCCACGCAATGGTTTCCGAATGCCGGCTTACCACAGGGCTGATTTTGGGGCCACACACAACCCCCGCCCCAAAAATGGGCGCAACCGCAAGGGCCAATGGGTCTTCTCAGTTTACAACCTCTACAACAGGCAGAATCCATACTTCATCTACTTCGGCAACGAGGGAGATTTGACTGAGGGAACATTGGATATCCAAGCCTACCAAGTGAGCCTGTTCCCCATTCTTCCCTCGGTCACTTGGAACTTCAAGTTCTGAGACGCCAATCCTAGCATACACTATGGCGTCTTGCCTTAGAGGCAATGGCCATGAACAGTGCTCCAAAAGTCAAGCGCCTCTAACTTCGCCCCATGGGACCGCTCTCCGCTCTCAATCCGTTTTTCTGGAAATACCGCGGGCGTTTGTTGCTCGGGTTTCTCTTTGTCCTCTTGACGAATGTCTTTGCGGTCTTCGCTCCTGTGGTCATCGGAGAAGGCATCAATGCCCTCGAAGAAGCTTATTCTCGCTTCCTTCGTCCGCTGTCCGAAGGCGCCGATGCCAGTGCGCTCTTTCTCGATGCCTCTCTCAATCTGCCCCCGACCTTGGGACGCATTGCAGAATGGATGGGATGGAGCGGAAATGGGTTTGCTTCCTTGAATAACAAGAGCGATGTCATCCATGCGATTTCAACCATTGCTGGGCTCCAAGCCATCCTTTATCTGTTGGCCTACCTGCTGAAGGGCATCTTTTCGTTCATGACCAGGCAAACCATCATCGTGATGAGCCGGTTCATCGAATACGACCTCAAGGCGGCGATCTACGATCACTACCAATGCCTGCCCCTCTCATTCTATAAAGTTCATGCGACAGGAGACCTGATGAACCGGATCTCCGAGGACGTATCCAAAGTCAGAATGTACCTCGGACCAGCCGTGATGTATGGCCTGACCTTGGTGACCATGATGGTTCTCGCCATCGGCGTCATGGTGCGGATCGACCCCATTCTGACCCTGTGGTCACTGGCTCCACTTCCATTTATGAGTTTGTCCGTCTATCTCGTGAGTGCTCGGATTCACCGAAAGAGCGATGCTGTTCAAACCCAGCAAAGCCTGCTCAGCGCCATGGTGCAACAAGCCTATGCTGGCATCCGGGTGTTGGTGGCCCACCGCAGAGAGGCCCGCGCTGAAACTCGATTTGCCGCTGAGGCTGATTTGTACAAAGCCCGAACACTGGATCTTGTCAAGGTCGACGCCCTGTTCATGCCCATCATCGTCATGCTCGTGGGCTTGAGCACCATTCTGACCATTTATGTAGGTGGCCTTCGGGTCCTTTCGAGCGACCTCCAGCTGGGCCACATCTTCCAATTTGTATTCTATGTGAATCTGTTGACTTGGCCCTTTGCCTCCATCGGATGGGTCACCTCCCTTGTTCAAAAGGCCTCGGCGAGTCAATCGCGAATCAATGCATTTCTCGACGTCGAGCCGAACATTGCCAGCCCAATCCAGCCAGCAGACGTGAAGGAAATCAGTGGCCGTATCGAATTCAACATGGTCGGTCTGACGTATCCTGATTCAGGCATCGAAGCACTCAAAGGCGTCAATTTCACGATCGAACCAGGACAAACTCTGGCCATCATCGGACGCACAGGAAGTGGCAAGAGCACACTCGCGCAACTGGTGACTCGCCTGTATGATCCAACAGAAGGAGATGTTCTCATCGATGGTGTTTCTCTTCGTTCGCATGACCTGCATGACCTCAGGAATGCCATCGGCTATGTAGCGCAGGATGTTTTCCTTTTTTCAGACACCATTGAGGCCAACATCGGATTTGGATTGGATGATGCAGAGACAATCGCCATCGAGCAAGCTGCGCGCGATGCGGATGTTCACGACAACATCATCGGGTTCCCAGCTGGTTACAAGACCCTCCTTGGCGAACGCGGTGTGAACCTCAGCGGTGGACAGAAGCAACGCATTTCAATCGCCCGTGCCATTCTCAAACGGCCGCGCATTCTCATTTTCGACGACTGCCTTTCCGCAGTGGATACCGAAACAGAAGCCACCATTTTGGGCAACCTGAGGCGAATCATGAGGGGCAGAACCTCCATTCTAATCTCCCATCGGGTCTCAACTGTGCGTTCTGCAGACATCATCCTCGTCCTCGATCATGGCAAGGTGGTTGAGCGGGGACAGCACGACGCGTTGCTGAAACAAGACGGCCTCTACGCTGAACTGCATCGCAAGCAACTGCAATCCACCGGGTGAGGTTTAGCAAGAGTTCCCCAAATAACCCAGCATCAGCAGCAAATCGGCCACACCGACGTGCTGGTCAAAGTTGAAATCGGCTTCGAAGAAGCCAGAACTACCGAAATAATTTAAGAACTCGAGAAGGTCTTGGATGCTGACGTAATCATCTGCCGTCAAATCACCGGGACATCCACCGTCAAGCTGCTCAGCCCCCAGAATGAAACCGTTGCAATCGTTGTCCACTCCAGCCATGGTGGGCGGCGCACCAGGATAGATGGTGGCATCGAAATCATTGCAATCCAGACCGGGGCTCAAGAACCCAGAATCTGGAGGCGTACAGGTTTCGTATTCAGCGCTGCCTGCCTCCCCATCACCATCGAGATCCAAATAAAAGGGAATGGACTCCCCGTCCTCATCTATTGACTGATCACAATCGTTGTCCACCCCGTCACAAAGGTCTTCCAGCCCAGGATGCACCTCCGCATTTTCATCATCACAATCGCCGCCAACATGGGCATACCCGGGACCGGGACTACAACCGCTGACCATGCCATCAAACACACCATAGCCATCGCCATCAGAATCGGGATAATGGGAGGCATCCAATGTCACATCCACAAAAATCCGATCGGCGTGCACCGCGCCTTGCCCCTCAAGACGAAGGGTTACACCCGACATGTCTGACCAGTCAAACCCTGCGATTTGAACATCCCATATTCCAGGACCCGGAAGGCTTTCGGGAGCAATCCAAGACACCCCGTCGGGCAGGGAAACAGACAAGGGCCCCGCCACACATTCATCAATGGTCACCTTCATGTGAAGGGTATCAAGGGGGCACACTTCTGAAAATGCTGGCCATGCCGTCATGAACTGGGTCCGCAAGAGAAAAAGACCATGCTCCTGGTCCGAAACCGCAATGGTGCCTGAATTGAAATACGGATAATTGCTCCAGCTTCCTGCGAAAGAAGGACCGGAAGCGCCTGGCTGGGTATCGAAGTGTGCCTTGGGCTGCAATAGCGCCCCATCATCACCCGATGGGTCGAAAGTCAGCAGCCGCCACCCAGCCGTGTAATTGCTCTGGTGCACGAAATGTCCGCGCGTGAAAAGGTTGTGATCTGCTGCTTGGGTTCCCTGTCCGTGACTTGCAATCCACTGGGGACTTTCAAGGTCTTCCAAGTCAAATATGTAGGTTGTTGTTTCCGAAACCAACCCGCTGCTCTCATCCGATTCATCACAGAGGAAAAAGAACCGATGATCTTCGGACAACCAGCCTTGGTGGATGTAGCCGAATGGGTCGGGGCCGGTCACGGCCAATTGCACCACATCCGCCGGATCAGTCACATCCAGTATTCGCAGGTCATCCCCACAGGAAGCCAACATGATTCGGTGTCCGACAAAATTCGTGTCCGGCCCCGAATAGGTGACCACTTGAGCATCGTGCACGTAGGACTCGCTCCAACTCCCCACCAAAGTGGGGTTTCCGGGGTCAGAAAAATCATAAATAAGCAGTCCCTGCATCGCACTAGAGCCACAAACGAACACCATTTCATCCGCTTGATGCACCGCCACGTTGTGCGCCTGAGAGAACCCTTCGACCAATGAATCAGTCGAAAAATTAACAGGCGGCCCAATGGTGGTGTGGTCCCGCAATCGGGTCAGGTCAAAAATCTGCAGTTTGGAATTGATGGCCTCGCTCACCACCACCATGTGATGGCCTACGACCTTCATGTCTCGCCAGAGGCTGTTGGCCAGACCCTCCGTGTGAAGCTCTCCAACGATGCGGGGCAGGCTGGGATGGGTGACATCGACAAACCAAGTGCCATCACGCTTACCAAGGAGCACATATTCTCGACCATCCAAAGGATCCGTCCAACCCCAAAGGTCATTGGCCGCCATCCCCCCGGTATTTTCATTGGGTACAATGGCCATGAGATCCACATTGGAACAAGGCCATTGACCATCAACCATTCCGTTCATGCACGCCCCTTGTGCCAAAAGTGCCCCCGATAGGGCGACTCCCCACATCCCGAAGAAAAGGGTACAAACGAGAAAAAGAAACAGGCGACTCACAGGTGCACAATTGCCCATAAGAAACAAAAACGTCAATCTGTC
>CAXHAW010000005.1:0-20041 GCA_964014525.1 uncultured bacterium | reverse complement strand
TCCTG
Organism: uncultured bacterium; assembly: GCA_964014525.1. Classification (GTDB taxonomy): domain Bacteria; phylum Bacteroidota; class Bacteroidia; order Flavobacteriales_D; family Sanyastnellaceae; genus UBA8752. Next base: position 20,036 of record CAXHAW010000005.1, on the reverse strand, counting down.
TCGGAGCTACCACCCTCGAATCCAAGTGCTGCAAGACAGTCACTTGGATTCTTTTTTTGGTGAGCCTGACGATTTGGCCCGTTTCTTCGTTGCACCCAAGGGAGGACGGCCCAAAGCGTGTCGATACCAGCTCCAAACACATTCACAATCCGGTCAAAATCCTTCTATGAAAGCTTGTTATGCCGGCGCGACAGTTGCGCTTTCCGTCCTCTTTTTTGCCTCTTGCGGAGAGCGTCAACCGGACGCTAACCACTGGACACCTGATCTGGAAAGTCACATTGTCCAGTACACCTCGGGTGTGATTTCGGCAGAGGAAGAGATCGTCGTTCGGTTTTCTCAAGACCTTGGTCTCAATATGGTGCCGGGGACCCCGACTTCTGCATCCCTCTTTGAATTCGATCCTCCTGTGGAAGGCCAGTCTGTCTGGAAATCGGGCGATGCCGTGGCGTTCATTCCGGAAGTGCGTTTCGCCTCGGGCAAGGAGTACAAGGCCCGCTTTTTCCTCGGCAAGGTGGCCGAGGTGGCGCCGGGCATGAGGACGTTTTCCTTTGACTTTGCCACGATTGACCAGCAGTTCGAGGTCAGCGGTTACAAGCTAGAGGGGCACTCTGACCGCAACCTGCGCTGGAATCGCTTGGAGGGAACCCTGAATTCCAATGACCTCAGCTCGATAGAAGATGTGGCCACGCGAATCACTGTGGAGGGGATAGAGGCCGAACGCATCCAGTGGTCTTGTCCGGGCGACCGCCACGTGTGGCATTTCGCTGTGGACTCGGTGGAGCGAACAGCAAAACCACAAGACATAGGATTGGAGTGGGATGGAGCAGCATTTGGGTCGCTCACCATTCCGCCACTCAATGACTTCTCCTTGCTGAGTGCGCAAATCAGCCAGCTTCCCGATCAGAAGATCACCTTGACCTTTTCCAGTCCGATTCGAGAGAATCAACGGATGCTCGGCCTCTTTCAGTTCGATGGCGAGGATGTGCAGGACGTGCGGGTGGACGGCAGCACTGTGGTGTGCCACCCTTCGAAACAGCTGAATGGAGAAGTGATGCTGCGCATTGCGGAAGGGCTAGAGAATGTGTTGGGGGTCGGGTTGCCCACCTCGGTGGTCCGAGGGTTCAATTTCACAGTCAACAAGCCCGCTGTCCAGTTTATCGGAGACGGCAACATCGTGCCCACTGAGGGGTCGGCGCAGATTCCCTTCAGTGCGGTGGGACTCCATGCCGTGGACGTCCTCATCCACGAGGTGCTCGAGCGCAACACCCATCAGTTTTTTCAGGACAATGCCCTGGCGGGGCAAAATCGGCTTCGCCGTGTGGCGCGTCCTGTGGTTCAACGGCGCATCGAGCTCGGAACGGCTGCGACACACCGGTGGGAGAATTACGCCATCGACCTCGGAGAATTGGTCGAGCGGGCACCCGGGGCCATCTATCATGTGGAAATCGGCTTCCGCCCATCCTATGCGAATTACCCCTGTGAAGATGGGCTTCCGGAAGACGGAAAGGGGTGGGGATACGATGCCGATGTCTTCTCGGCCTATCGGAGCAGCCACTCGCCCGGGTACCGCTACCGGGAGCGGGACAACCCTTGTGACTTGTCCTACTATGGGGCCCGCAGGACCATTCGCAAGAACGTCCTCGTTTCCGATGTGGGGCTGGTCGTCAAAGGCAGCGACAGCGGTTGGCGGGGCTACGTGACCCACCTCACGAAAGGCGCTGTTCTTCCAGGCGCCATTGTGAAGCTCATGAACTACCAGGGACAGGTGGTGGCCCAGGGGGCCAGTGATGCTGATGGAGCGGTCGATCTGGAGGCGGACGGCGGCACGCCCTTCTTGGCTGTGGCAGAATGGAACCAGCAAAAGGCCTACGTCAAGTTGGAGAATGCCCTGAGCCTGTCAGTCTCTGCATTCGATGTCCAAGGGGTGGATGTCAAGGAGGGGGTCCAATGCATGCTGTATGCAGAGCGCGGCGTCTGGCGCCCTGGAGACACGGTGTTCCTCGACGCCATTCTAGACGACCGACAAAACCGACTGCCGGCTGATTACCCGATGGTGTTTACCGTTCGCAACCCCAAAGGGGCTGAGGTGATCAGGCGCGTGGTTCAGAGGGGAGACGAGGTGATTCATCCGTTTCATTTCCAGACCGGTGAGGAGGACCCGACCGGCACCTGGTTGGCAGAATTGGCGATTGGATCTGCCAAGTTTGTCCGCTCCATTGCGGTGGAGACCATCCAACCCAATCGCCTGGACATTTCCCTGTCATCCGATCTGGACATCATTGACGCGACCGACCAGAAGGTCGAGCTGTCTCTGCGAAGCGAATGGTTGACAGGAGCAAAGGCAGGCGGATTGAAGTATGCCATATCCGGTCGCTTGAGGCAGGACACGAAGACCTTGGCAGAGGCGCATCCGGGCTTCCGCTTTTTTGATGTCACCAAAAAGGTGGGCTCGCTCTCCGGGTCCCGATTGGAGGGCACGTTGGATGCCAATGGCGTCTCCGATTTGTCTTGGTCGACAGGGTACCTCGGCAACCAACCCGGCCCGCTAGAACTGGTGGCGGGCACAAAAGTTTACGAGCCCGGCGGGCGGTTCAGCATTGCCACGCACGAGTTCAAGTTGTCGCCTTTCTCCGCCTATGTGGGCTTTCGAATGCCCGAAGCCAATGGGTATGGGTATTGGACCACAGAGTCCGATCAGGAGATCGAGGTGTTGCGTGTGGATGCCAGTGGCGCCCCCAAGGCTGGAGCGGTCAAGGTGGAGGTGTTCCGATTGGATTGGAACTGGTGGTGGCGACAAGGCAGAAATGAGGTGTCCCGCCTGAGCAATGGCATCGAGGAGAGCCTCTTGGTCGAGCGCATCGAACTGCGCAATGGACGCGGTGCATTCAAGCTCAATGTGTCGGATGACGATTGGGGACGGATTTACATCCGCGTCTCCGATGAGGATGGAGGACATGCGAGTTCAGAGGTGTTCCTGTTTGATTGGTCCTATGGCCGTCGCGCGAGCAGGGGAGACCAATCCGATGCAGCGAGTGAGGTTTTGTCCTTGACCCTGGATCAGGATGCATACGCGGTGGGCGATGTGGCCGCGATTGATGTGCCCTCCGCAGCAGGGGGGACCCTCATTCTCAGTGTGGAGAATGGCGGCGGTCAAGTCACAGACAAGGTGGTCTCGACTGCGGCGGGATCCACGCGCGTGGAGCTGGAGCTCGGTCCGGAGATGGCGCCCCATTGCTATGTCCATGCCATGGTGGTTCAGCCGCATGGAGACAGCGGAAATGACCGGCCCATTCGGATGTATGGCGTCGTGCCGGTTGAGGTGCGGGACCCGGCGAGTCTGTTGGAGCCCGTGCTCAATGTGCCCGACGAAATTGAGCCGAATTCAGCACTCCGGATCGAGGTTGAGGAGGCACAGGGTGTCGCCATGGAGTATACCCTCGCCGTTGTGGACGAAGGCCTCCTCGGCTTGACCCGTTTCCGCACACCCGACCCACATTCGTTTTTCACCCGCCGTTCCGCTCTGGGTGTCCGTACTTGGGACATGTACGCCTGGGTCTTGGAGGCCTTTGCTGGTAAAATCGCCAAGGTTCTTTCCGTTGGAGGAGACGGCTCGGTGTCCTCCGAGTCGCTTGAGGATGCGGATCGATTCCGCCCGGTGGTGACCCACCTTGGTCCGTTTCAACTGAAGGCGGGAAAGCGAGCGCAACATGAGGTGGAGATCAAGAACTACCTCGGCAATGTCCGCGTCATGGTGATGGCCGCCAATGCAGACATCGCCACTGGAAGTGCTGAGGCCAACGTGCGCGTCAAGCAGGATTTGATGGTGCAATTGACCGTGCCGAGGATGGCTGCCCCCGGTGAGCGGGTGGATGTGCCGGTCACGGTGTTCGCCATGGAGGATGGAATCGGCGAGGTAGACGTCTCGATTTCAGAAAGTGAGGGGGTCAGATGGTCCACCAAAAGAAAGACCGTCACCCTGTCTGCGGAGGGCCAGAAAACAGTCTATTTCCCAGGAACGGTTCAGGCAGGCGCATCCCAGATGCGCGTGAAGGTCGTGGCCGAGGCACGCCAACTGGAGGCCAAAGATGTGGTCGCCCTTCCCGTTCGGAACCCCATGCCCCGTGTGCGCCAAAACGAGGGCCACATCGTGACCGGGTCCTTGAGCACGTCCGTCGGACCCTTTGGCATTCCGGAAACCCGGACCTGCAACATCAGTGTGTCCAGCGTTCCCGATTTACAGTTGGAAAGCAGGATCAAGGGACTGGTTGGCTACCCTCACGGGTGCACTGAGCAGGTCACGTCGCAGGGGCTTGCCCAATTGCATCTGGACAAATGGATGTCATTGTCTCCGGAGAGAAAGGCCGACACAAAGGCGCACATCACCAGCTCGCTCAATATGCTGGCCAAGCGTCAGCACCCCGGAGGAGGATTTGTGTATTGGCCTGGGCAGGGGCACCCAAATACATGGGCTTCCTCATACGTGGGGCACTTCCTTCTCCATGCCAAGGAGGCGGGCTACATGTTGCCTCCCAGCATGCTCAACCGGTACATTCAGTATGAGCGAAAGCGCGCGAGGAACTGGTCTTATGATGAAGCCCGACCGTGGGAGATGTTTGGCCAGGGATACCGTTTGATGGTGCTGGCAGAGCATGGTGAGGCGGAGGTTGGTGCCATGACCCGACTGCGCAACCTGGGATTTTTGGATGACCAGTCGGCCATGCTTCTCGCTTCGGCCTATGCCGATCTCGGCGAGCTGGAGATGGCCCAAAAGCTCTTGAAGGTGAAGGACCCTGATGTATTGGGGGACATGCGGCATTCTTGGCGCTCCTTTGGTTCCGGATTCCGGAACCGCGCCATGCATTTGGCGGCCATGCACAAAGCGGGCATGGACGAGGAGGCCATGTTGGGTGCACTGTCCCTTTCGGAGGAAATGGGCAAGGGGTGGAGGTCCACCCAGGACATCGCCTATGGCCTCACCGTGCTCACTGAAATTTTCGGGGGTGAAGCCCGAGGGCCTTTGGAGGTTGAACTTCGCCTCGGGGACCAAACCAAAGTCTTGTACGGTTCAGACCGGGTGCTGAGTTGGGACGCGGAGGCGCTGATGGATACCGTTGGGCTTTCGATTGAGCATGCACATGACGTTCCAGTCTATGTGAGCGTGAGTCAGACCGCTGTGGAGCAGTTTGGGGAAGAGGCCTCCCGCTCGGACGGTTTGTCTCTTTCCGTGCGCCATGTGGACCCACAGGGTCAACCCCTGGAGGTTGACGACCTCAAGGCAGGCACGGTGTTCTATGCAGAGGTGAGCGCGTCCAGGACCGACAACGGCATCCGTTCCGAGCGGATGGCCTTGTCCTACATCATCCCTGCGGGTTGGGAGTTGTCCAACGCCCGACTGGCTGGTGGTAGGGCTCCAGCCGCTGTTCAGTACCAAGACATTCGGGATGACCGGGTCAATTCCTACTTCAATTTGAGTCCGGGAGAATCCGTGAACCTCAAGTTTGAGTTGGTGGCCACCTATCCTGGCAAATACTATGCACCACCGACTTACGGTGAAGCGATGTACAACGGGCGCGTCCAAGCCTCTACCCGAGGACGTTGGGTGACCGTGCAAACACCATGAGCCGACCCGGAAGACGTCGGTTGTTGGTTTGGGTCTTTGCGGGATGGTTGGTCCTGCTGTTTTTGACGTGGTGGAATTGTCTGCCTGCTCCGTTGTTCGAGACCCCGTACTCCACGGTTCTCAACGACAGGAATGGCCGCCTTCTCGGGGCCAGGATTGCGGCAGATGAACAGTGGCGATTTCCTCCGTCTGACAGCGTTCCTGCGAAGTTTGTGTCGGCCATTGTGGCATTTGAAGACCAGCGATTCTGGGAGCACCCGGGGTTGGATTTGCGAGCGATAGGACGCGCAGCCAGACAGAATATCGAAGCGGGACGCGTCGTTTCCGGAGCGTCCACACTCACCATGCAGGTGATCCGTCTTGCGGGCGGAAATCCGCCGAGAACCTGGTCGAGGAAATTCCTTGAAATGATCCAGGCCACCCGTCTGGAGTGGAGCTTCGACAAGGAGGAAATCCTGCAGATGTACTGTGCACATGCACCTTTTGGTGGCAACATCGTCGGCCTCGAGGCAGCAGGGTGGCGCTATTATGGCATTCCGCCAAGACAGCTGTCTTGGGGTGAGGCAGCCGCCCTCGCCGTGCTGCCCAATGCGCCCTCCACGGTGTTGCCCGGACGGAATGAGGCCATATTTCGAGACAAACGAGACCGCCTTCTGGATCGCCTTCTTGATTCTGGTGAGATCGATTCGGTCATCTGGCGCTTGTCCAAGGCGGAACCCTTGCCAGGGAGGCCCTTACCACTGCCGCAGAGGGCACCCCATGCCTTGGATTGGCAGTGCAATTCTTTGCCTTCTACCCGACGCATGTCCACATTGGAGGAGACACTTCAGACAAGGGTTCAAGGGACCGTAGACGGCCATGTGGAAACTTGGAAGGGCAACCTTGTGCACAACGCGGCCGCATTGGTGGTGGACCTCCAAAGCGGTGAAATCCGAGCATACGCCGGCAACACGTCTTCGCTCGAGGTGGAAGGGGCGGGGTATGACATGCTCAGGGAGTCCAGGTCCACAGGGAGCATCCTCAAGCCATTTCTGTATGCGTCGGCCATTGAAGAGGGCCTAGTCACGCCACAGTCCATTCTCGAGGATGTCCCCACGCGAATTGGTGAGTTTGCTCCGCGAAATTTTGATCGAATTCACCGAGGAGCACCCACCGTGAAGGACGCTTTGGTGAAGTCACTCAACGTCCCTGCGGTTCGGTTGCTTCGGGACCATGGTGTAGAGAAGTTCCATGGCCGTCTGCGCGAGATGGGGCTTCGCGACCTCGAGCATAACGCAGCCCACTATGGCTTGTCTTTGGTTCTCGGTGGAGCGGAGATTTCACCACTCCAAATAGCGGAGGCCTATTCTGTTTTTTTCGACCCCTTGATGATCGACGGCGTGCCCCCCCTGCGGGATGTGTTTGGGCAGACCATCAGCCGCGAGAAACCAAGGCCTTTCGATGCGCTGACCGCATACCAAGTGGCGGGCATGATGGCTGCTGTCAACCGTCCTCCAGAATGGCAACAATGGCAGTTGCAGCGCACTGTACATTGGAAAACCGGGACCAGCTATGGGCACAGGGATGCTTGGGCCGTGGGGTCGGATGGGCAGTGGCTTGTGGTGGTGTGGGCCGGCAATGCGAGTCAGGAGGGGCGTCCGGGTTTGATTGGGGTCGAGTGCTCTGCCCCCCTCTTTTTTCAAGTTCTGAGCCAATTGCCATTTGAAGGTTCGGGTTTCCCCAGCGACGGTGAATTGCTTGAAGGGACCGAGGTCGAACTCTGCGCGGCCACGGGGTACGCAATGGGGCCCTTTTGCGGTTCGGGAAAAAGCGCAAAGGCGGGGGCATTTGTGCCGCGTGCGTGTCCGTATTGTCAGACCCTTCAATTGGATTCGGAAGGTGCCCGAGTCCATGCGGGGTGTGCCACTGGTTTCTCCGACTCGTCTTGGGTTGTTCTTCCTGCGGCGATGCAGTGGTACGATCGCATGTCGGGAGGGCGTTTTGCTCCCCTTCCCCCTTGGTCATTGTCTTGCAGTGAGCCAGGCATCGCAGGGGATGAAGGTCAAATCCAATGGGTGTATCCTGAAGGGTTTGATGTGGTCAAGCGGCCAAGGGACTTGGATGGTTCGCTTCAGGGTATCGTGCTCGAGGTGGCCCATGTCCGTCCTGAGGCACGCTTGTTTTGGCATGACAACGGTGTCTATCTGGGAGAGACCCAAGGGCGTCATGTCCGGCAGGTCCTGTTCGCCCCAGGCCGTCATGAGCTCAGTGTCGTGGATGAATTGGGTGCGACACAATCCGCTGCCATTCAGGTTGTGGAATAGCCATTTCCGTTTTCGGTCCGAGGTCAGTGGTAAATTCCCATCATGAAATGGCCAGTGATGTGGACATGGGGCGCCTTGGTTTTGGGTCTTGTATGCGGGGCAGAGTCTCGTGTGGCATTGGCGCAGGACGGGGGAGTGACCTTGACTGTGTTGGGCAACGTTCAAGATGGTGGCTATCCTCACATTGGGTGCGCAAGGGAGGATTGTCGCAATTTGTTTTTGAGGCCTGCCTCTGACCATCACGTGGTGTCTTTGGGTATTGTGGATTCAGAATCCGGTGAGCAATTCCTGTTTGAGGCCACGCCAGATTTGCCCCGTCAGGCTTTCCTTCTGGGAGAAGCGGACGGAGCCCATGGCGGCATGCCCGACGGTATTTTTCTGACGCATGCACATTGGGGGCATTATGCGGGTCTCGGCTCCTTAGGGAGGGAATCTTTGGGTGCCGATCACGTCCCTGTCTATGCGATGCCGCGTATGAGCGAATTCCTGAGGGACAATGGCCCGTGGAGTCAGCTGGTCGATTTGGGAAACATCGAGTTGAAGCCCCTCGAGGCCAATCGAAGTGCGGCGGTGGGGACGCAGCTTCAAGTCACGCCCATCCTCGTGCCGCACCGCGATGAGTTCTCCGAAACGGTGGGCTACCGAATTGAAGGCCCAAACCGGTCTGTGTTGTTCATTCCAGACATCGACAAATGGACCAAGTGGAACCGAAACTTACAGGCTGTGGTGGCCACAGTGGATCTCGCGTTCTTGGACGGGACGTTCTTCGATGGAGCCGAGCTTGGACACCGCGATATGGCTGAAATTCCCCATCCCTTCATCGTGGAAAGCTTGGGCTTGATGTCGTCATGGCCTTCAGCCGAGCGCGACAAGGTCCACTTCATTCACCTCAATCACACCAATCGGCTGCTCGACCCGAACTCTCCAGCTACCCGGCGCGTCTTGGACGCTGGGTGTCATGTTGCGCGGTTTGGGGACCGCCATGAACTCTGAATCTGCCCCTGCCAACATGAAGTGTCGACTGTCTTTGTTGTTTGTGTCTATGGTCATTCTTTTCGCGGTTTTTCAGCAGGGGTGTCGTCCAATTGAAGTGCGCATTGTTGGGGCCTTTAAACTCGATGGGGAATCTGGGTGTGGCGATTGTCCTCAGGGCGGGCCACTCGTGATGTGGTTCGATGGGGCGGAATCTCCGATGGTCCAGCCCCGGTATCGGTTTGATCACGCAGAGGGCCAAGGCCATGGGGGAACCTACGTGTTCCAGGCCGTGGATTCAACGGGAAGCAGTTTGATTCTGTATCCAGACAGCTCTGGTCCCTTTCATGCCGACTTGATTGGAGACATGATCATCTCCGACTACAACGTTCGTGCAAACAGCATTACGGAGCCTTGCGGCAGCGGAATCCGCCGTTGCATCTGGCGGAGGCGGTAAGGGGACAGCTTCACTTCCGGTCGAAGCCGTAAGGGCATTGGGGTGTCGGATGGGCATGTCCCAGATGGTAGGGGTCTGGGTGTGGCATGCCCGGATTCGAACGACTTGATTTCCGGGCCTCTACATCCACCTTCGCGGGGCTTTGGTAGAAGTAATTGGTGTGGGGAATGACCCGGTTCTCAAATTCCCTGCGGAATTGGGGTGTCGATGAACCTGAAATGGGGGGCGTCAGCCAAGCCCAATCGCCTGTCACATCGCGCTGGTTTTTCTCCTCAGCCTGACAGAACCGCTCAAATTGGCGGCCCAGTTCATGGTGGTCTCCGATGTGGATTCCTGCCTTGTCATAGCTGTGAAGCACCGCGCGGTTCAATTCAATCAGGGCCCGGTCCCGCCAGAGCTGACGTTCCGATGACGTGTCCAGTCCAAAAATTCGCGCCACCTCCGGAAGCATATTGTAGCGGTCCACATCGCCGAAATTTCGCGCGCCCACCTCTGTCCCCATGTACCAGCCGTTGAATGGGGCACAGGGATAGACAATTCCTCCAATGACCAGCGCCATCTCGCTGATGGCAGGCACAGCGTACCATTTCAATCCAAGGCTGGAAAAAGCGGGGTTGTCCGGATGGCTCATCTCGACTTCGTGAAGCCATTCAGGATGTGCGGAAAACGCGTCGAACGGCGCTTGGCATTGGTCTTCAATCCAAATGCTCCAAGGAAGTGCGGTAAACGCTGTCTTTTGTTTGGGGGTCCAGCCGCTTTGGACAAGCTCCTCTGTCAATTCTACTGATGCTGAGTCTCCAAGGATGTGGCCCGCACTGTCTTTGAATCCCGCATAGCGAATCAGCTGATGGTTGGAGAATCGAACCGCGTCAGGTTGATTCGGTTGCTCTGGGTGACGTGGAGCGAAAATGGAGATGACACTCTGTATTCGCCCGCCATTGTAGGCTGTTTCCATGTGATGACCCATGGAGGAGATGACCGCGTCCAAATCACGGGTGTCCCTTCTGTCAATGACCTGCAGGGAACGCCACATGTGACGACCAATGCATCGGTTGCTGTTGCGCCATGCCAAGCGCGCACCAAACTGCAATTCCTCCTCAGTGTGCACATATGTGCCGGAGGATTGAATCTCGGATGTGACCGTTTCTAAACGAAGGTTCCAGTCCAGCTCCAAGTTGCGGCTCTGGGCGTCCTGACGCATCGAGGCAAGGAAGGACCTTGCGTCTGCAATCAGGAGCTTGCGCTGCTCCACCATTTTGGGTGTTGCGAAATGGGCCACTCGAAGTTCAATTGATTAAACAATTTAACCATGGACCATGCCCTTTCAAAGAGAAATGGCACCGTCCCGGATGATAACGGTCATGAATGGGCCTCCCATTTAAGATTCGAAGTACAGGGTCCAATAGGTCGGACCAAGGCGTTGTCAAGAGAATCCTCAGTCCTGTATGGACTCGATGTAGTCCTGGTTTTCGCGGACCCTTTGCATCGGGTTTCCAGATGAAGAACCGTAACCCCGCGTCGCATCGTTGTAGAGGTTGATGCGGGTGGGCCTCACATTCCTTGGCCATGCGTTGTTGGTCAAGTCCGTATCGGCAATTTCAAGGAATGGATCCAGGACCACGCGGGTGGCCTCCTTTGGGGTAACGAAGACCTTGGTCACCTCTTTGCCCCCCTTTCGCCAGATTTCTGCCGGCACACGGCGGATATCGGTTGTGCCATCAGTGTAGGTGAATTCCACGACGAGCGGCATGACCAGTCCCCCAAGGTTTTCGAAGGTGAGTTGGTAAAAATGGTTGCCAGAGGACAGCAGGGCGAGTTCGTCCTCATCCAAGGCAGCCACGTATTCCTGATATTCTTTCCGTTCGATGTCCATCACGTCGTGCGGGTCGACGGTGGTATAGTGGTCATTGAGCTCTGGACGGGCCTCGAGTCTGCTCTCGGGGATGTACTCTGCATCCCTCGCCAGGCTGATGTCCATGGGCTGGGATTCCTCTTCGACTTTGGCCAAGGGCTTTTCGACATCGGGATCGCCAGTCGAGATCTGGAACCAACGGATGTCTGACAGGGCCATGTCCACATGGTCATTGGTGTAAAACCAGCCGCGCCAGAACCAGTCGAGGTCGACACTGGATGCATCTTCCATGGTGCGGAAGAGGTCTGCTGGTGTGGGGCGCTTAAAGGCCCACCGCCGACCGTACTCTTTGAAAGCAAAGTCGAACAACTCTCGTCCCATGACCGTCTCTCGGAGGATATTGAGCGCTGTGGCAGGTTTTCCGTAGGCATTCGGGCCAAATTGGAAAATACTCTCCGAGTTGGTCATGATGGGTGAGATGCGCGTCGGCTCACCACCCATATAGCCTGTGATCTTTCGCGCTGGGCCACGTCGGGTCGGATAGTTCCGGTCAAATTCCTTTTCTGCGAGGTATTGTACAAAGGTGTTCAGCCCTTCGTCCATCCAAGTCCATTGGCGCTCATCGGAGTTGATGATCATGGGGTAGAAGTTGTGTCCGACCTCGTGGATGATCACCGATATCATGCCGTGCTTGGTGCGTGCGCTGTAGGTGCCGTCTGGCTCTGGGCGCCCGCCATTGAAGCAAATCATGGGGTATTCCATTCCGATCCACTTTGTGTGGACGCTGATCGCGACAGGGTAGGGGTACTCGCAGGCAAATTCACTGTAGGTGATGAGCGTCTGTGCAACAGCCTCCGTGCTGTACTGCTCCCACAACGGATTGCCTTCTTTTGGGAAGTAGCTCATCGCCATGGGGGTGCTGTTTTCGAGCGGCACGGCCATCGCGTCCCAAATGAACTTTCTGCTCGAGGCGAAGGCGAAGTCGCGAACATCTTTGGCTTTGAATCGCCAAGTAGACAGTCCTTTCTCCTTGGTCTTTTCGGTTTCTCGCGCCTCCTCTTCGGTGACGATGAGAACCGGGCGGTCTGAGGTCTTGGCCTCTTCTAGTCTGGCCCGTTGGTCCACTGTCAGGACCTCTTTGGGATTTTGCAGGACCCCGGTTGAGCCCACAATGTGGTCGCTCGGCACGGTGATGCTTACATCGTAGTCTCCGAATTCCAGCGTGAATTCTCCGTTGCCCAAGAACTGCTTGTTTTGCCAGCCCATTCGGTCATAATAGGCACAAAGGCGAGGGAAGAATTGGGCAATGGTGTATAGGTAGTTGTCTTCTTCTTCAAAGTATTCATATCCGCTGCGGCCTCCAATTGCCAAGCGGTCATTGATGTTGTACCACCAATCCACTTGAAACGTGAATTTGCCTCCTGGGGCCAGTGGCTTGGGTAGATCCACCCTCATCATCGTTTGGTTGATGGTGTGAGGCAAGGCCTTTCCGCTGGCATCCTTTACAGCGTCAACCTTGAACCCCCCGTCAAAGTCTGGTTGAAGGTCCGCAATCCCTTCAAACGACATGCGCTCCTCCATGAATCCTTCTCGGATCATGTGGCTGTCGCTGTCCAAGTCACGGACGTTCTGGTCCAGCTGAAGCCAGAGATAGCGCAGCTCGTCCGGGGAGTTGTTCTTGTAGGTGATCGTTTCCTTTCCGTCGATGCGCTGGGTGGCATCGTTCAGACGGATGTCCATCACGTAGTCCACCTGTTGCTGCCAGTATGCGTGACCGGGTGCTCCACTTGCAGTGCGCACACTGTTGGGCGTCGGCAGCACATCGTAGAGTTGCCGGAAAGGATTGTCGTTGGTATTGCCCTCCAGTTGCGCGGAGGCCAATGTGGCCATGGCAAAAAGGCTGAACAGGAGGGGGAGACGAAGGATGTTTTGTTGCATCGTATTCTCTTCTTGCAGGTCCCACACTCTGTCAGACCGAGGGCAGGAACTGCAAGATAAGACCTCTCGCATGATGTATGTTCGCTGCATGATTCGAGCCTTTGTTTCTCCCGTGTTGGTGGTCCTCCTCTTGCTCCCTTTCGACATGATGGGCGAGGCCAATAGGCAAGATGTTCTGGTGCTCCATCCCGATCATGGCGCTCCCTTTCACGAGCAGCTTTCTGGCCAGTGGGCGTTGAGTTTGGGGAGCGAGGATGCCCGCCAAATCCGGTTTTACGAGGATGGGCGATTTGCTTTTCTCGATCAAGGGCGGTGGACGGCAGGGTCCTTTTTCATTCTTCGTTCGGATGAGAAAAGCAAGGGGGTCTTGCGGCTCGAGTATTATCTCGACGGCAACCTGCATTTCCAGGAGGTTCTCTGCGAGATTCATTTCGCGGCCCATGCCGATCACGAGGGTGGGGAGCGGCCTCACGATGAAGCGGCTGACCATCACCACGAAGGAGAGCAAGACGGGCATCACCACGACCACGAAGAAGGGGCAGGGCACACACATGAGATGCTGAAGGTGGAATCTTTGCCCGCTGCAGAGCGCGCCTTGAATGTGGACGGATCATACGGACACGTTCATTGACGCGTCCGACGTTTTGAATCCGTTTCCAGTCTTATTCCGCTTGGGGTGGTGGTGGTGGTTTTCGGGTTCCCAGCACACAGGCTAAAACCCCAGCGCAAAGGGCGACCCCATAAAACCCAGACTGTACCCACGCATACTGTCGGATAATGGTCCAGTCACCGAGACCAACAGCGTCTTGGCTCGAGGAGAACCAGATGAGCCAACCTCCAATCAAACAGAGGTGAAACACGTCCAGCACCAGTGACCAAGACTGTCTTCTCAAGTGAGGGAATATGCCGGACAAGGAGGAAGCCGCCACCCACGGGATCATCCAAAGGCAAAAAATGCGCATGACGGGGAGCAAATCGGACCAACGGTCGCCCAGCAACAGAACAACCCAATCGAGAGGCAAGAGGTGCAAAACCGCGGCACCTGCCGAGGCGAGCCCCATCAGTGACAGTGCCCAGCGGATGTAGAGCCGGGTCAGCTGTCGGTCAGGGATGTCATTGAGCAACCTGAAAAACACATCGTTCGCACCTCGAATGAGGAGGCCGGAGGCAACGGTCAAATACGCCGCAGCGGCGCCGACTTGTCCCACCGTGTCCCGAGGTGCCGATTCAAACAGGAACAGGACCAGCAGTGCATTGGCGCCCATGGCGAGCAAGTTGGCTGGGGTTGTGTATCGGACGTAATCCCTGTCGATTCGCCATGCGGTGAGCCGCTCCTCGCGGGTGGGTTTCTCTTCCGTCTGTTGATCCTGACGAAAGTGCCGAATGGCCATGATCGCTGTGAGCCATTGCCCCAAGACCCGTCCAGCGATCAGACCGGCCCCGGCCAACCCTGAAAAAGCGAACCTGAGGGCTTCGCCCATTCCACCTCCCCACCCGCGAAAACGCGCGACGAGGGCGAAACGTTCATGCCGAGTTAACCAGGCTGTTCCGAGGTTGCTAAGGCCCAATCCGGCCACGCCAAGAGGCAACCAGATCCAAAGGCCTTCAACGCTCCCCATGGCACTGTTTGTCCAATGGAAGCCAAGCACGACAAAAAATGAGAGGCAGATTGTGGCAAGCAGGGCCCGAAGGCCATTGGAAAAGGCAGCATTGGCTAAACGGGCGTTTTCGTGCTTAACGACAGCAAGGTCCATTCTGAAGGTGGCAACAGCACCAAACAGGCCAGCCCATTGGGAGTACAAAGCGAAGTCAGCAAAATCCTCGGGCCCATAACACCAGCGTTGCAACAAGGGAAGCGACAAGAACGCCACCCCTTGCACAGCTGCAGCAGCCAGAACCAGTCGAACCACATTGGTTACCGGGTTCTGGTTTCTAGATTCTGGAGACGGTGTTCGAAATTGCATTGGGGCAGACCCCCAAAGAAACGGGTTCGGCTTCAGTCCGGCTTAACGCCAAACGAACAGAACCTCATGATGGCCAATGGAAGGCAGGATGAGCAAATAGCTTCCTGGAGGCACATTAAGGTTGTTCCTGGTCTCGACACTTCCTTTGGACACGGTCCTCCCAACCATGTTAAACAACTGCCATGGTGCGCCGAAGCAATGCTCACACTCCACAGAAAAACCGTAATCGGTGCTGACAATGGTGGGGTGCTCACTCATCGGATCCAGAACGTTGAGGAGGGTCTCAGCGAAGTATGGTGAGGTTCCGTTCAACACTTCGAGGATGTCACATAGGCCATCACCGTCTGTGTCCACTCCATTGGGAGAACATGGATTCTGAGGATCCCATCCGGAAATGAGTTCTTCCATATCACAAAACCCGTCTGAATCACTGTCTGTTTGAACTGGACTGCAAGGGTCGGATCCATTCCAGTTGTTGGCATATTCTAAACCATCACACCATCCATCTCCATCTGCATCTTCTCCATCCGGAGAACAAGCGTATGAAGCGTCCCAGCCTTGGATGTCTTCCAGAACGTCGCAATGCCCATCACCATCTGCGTCTGCAACATAGGGGTCGCAAGGGTTCTCAGAGGAAGAGCCAATGATGAGCTCAATGACATCGCAAAGGCCGTCTCCGTCAGAATCGGTTCCCAAGGGGTCACAGCTGTTATTTGGGTCTGAACCTGAAGCCAGTTCTTGGCTGTTGCACAGACCGTCCATGTCGGAATCAGTTCCATCCGGACTGCATGGGTCTGTAGGATCTGAACCCATGGTTGTCTCTTCGGTGTCGCAATACCCGTCTTGATCTAGGTCTGAATCGGATGGGGAGCAGGGATTAAATGGGTTCGATCCCATCAGTCCTTCTTCGATGTCGCAGAATCCATCTCCATCCGTGTCCACACCGATGGGGTCACAGGGGTTCGATGGGTCAGATCCAACAAAGACTTCCATCGCGTCACAGGAGCCATCGCCATCACTGTCTTCCGTTCCTTCCGTTCCCAGGTCACAAGGATTGAATGGGTCAGTTCCCAGCAAAATCTCAGCTTCATCACAGACCCCGTCTCCATCCGAATCAAGCATAGTCGCTCCACAGGGTTCTTGGGAATCGGCAACAAGAAGACATCCAGCTGCTGAAATTGCTGGATTTTCTACTTGATCAATGAGAAATTGACGATTTTCTAGGTTGCCCAAGTATGTACCAAACCAATCGCCACGGCCGATGACGACGCCATCGCAGTCGAGAACGACGATGCCTGCAGGCCTGTGAAAGAAGTTCGAATAGATGAGGTTGTTGGGGGAGTCGATTAGGATGTCGTCAAATGGGAAATTCCAGTCATTGGCCGAACCGGGGCCCATGAAGTCCATCATAATTCCTGCGGCATCGATGCGATCTTGAACGACGCGGTGTTGGAGCATATACTCTCCATGCGGACCCGGAATCGGAAAGTCAGGACAATTGGAAGGGCAATTCTCCATGTCGAGGGAATGTGCTTCCGCAACATAGACCGGAACCCAGTTGAACATGTCTAGGTTTTCTAAAACCCAAAAGATGGGCGAATTGGAATCCATCGGGTTCCAATCGTTTTGGAAACGCACACAAGTAGACGATCCGTTGAAGAGAATGGTGGGTTTGTTCTGTTCGACCTCATTGGACAGAATGAACTCCTCTCCATTCAGGGTCCAAAGGTGGAAGTCGCCCACCGTATCCCCGATGGCATATCCCCCTGAAAAATCGTTGAATTCACCGCTATAAGGAAGGGGCTCAATGCTGTCGGTAGGCAGAGGCTCTTGATCCAGTCCAAGCCAAGTGAAATGCTCGTTTTGAGACAACGCAACGCTGGAGGCCATCAAACAAAAAAGAAGCAGAAAGGGTATTCGATTCATCGCACGGCAACAAAGGAACTGTCCAACGAACATTGAAGTTGCGCCGGCTACAAGTTTTTCGAACCAATTACCCTGCATACGGAAAGAACTTCGCACCGGGCAATATGTTCAATGCCGTCAGATGCTCTCGATGGAATCGGCTTGCAGCCAGCCTGAATTCCCGTTAGCCAATCGGACTTGGTGCCAATCCCCCTCTTGCCTGAGCAATTCCACCACCGTGCCTTCATGCAGCACGAACAACTTGGATGGCGCATCGCCTTTTGCTGGTGCGCTCATCACTTCCACTCGGGACACCATGACCACGGCTCCTTCTTCGGATACCATTCTCTCGTGGGTCTGTTTGCTCAGTTCGCCGAGGACCATGGCCATCAGAACAATCACGGGGGCGGACAAGCCAAGCCAGCGTCGATGGGCTATGTCCGTTTGGAACATGCGGATGGCAAGAAGAGCAAAGCCAAAGAACCAGAGGCCAATCGATGCGGTCGTCCATCCGGCTAGCCGCTCCTGAGCGACAAGTTCACGCCAGATCGACGCCATCCCTATTTCCGGCATGCCTTCTATGCGATCAGTGACAGCTGCTCGGGCAAGAAGCAGGTTGGCGTTGAGATCGTCGTCATTTGGCCGCATACTCAGTGCACGCTCATAGTGCAGGATGCACGGGCCAATGCTGCCTGCTTTGTAATGTGCTCCCCCCAAGTTGTATTCCAATTCAAAAGAGGTCCACTTCTCGGCTACAGATGCATAGGAATCGATTGCCCTTTCATAGTCTCCCTCTGTGTAAGCCGTATTGCCTTCTTGAAACTCCGCCAAAGCTGAATCGGGGTTGGGGGACGCTGACAGCGAGGCAGTCCCGGCCATCAGCAGCAGGAGAGCGATGGGGCCTCTGGCTTTTACAAATCGCGAGCCTGTGGCCCCCTCAAGTCCTTGCATGGCGTGTTGAATTCGCTGTACAAGGTCACCGGGTTGAGGTGCGCCCGGAGCAAAACGGCCTCGGTCCAAGGTGTCGACGATGTCAAGCCAGTCAAGGGTTATTTCGGGTAAGCAGATGTTCTTCAGCACAGATTCATACTCAGAGCGGTTTGCTTCGCTTCTTGGAATCTCCAATTGCGCTTGGAGATAAGCGTGAACTGCACCGCCAACATCGTCCAGACTCGACTGTCCTTTCTCAGCTCTAACCAATGTGGTTTTCAGCTTCTTTTTCGCCTGTTTTTTATGGCCAGAAGCTGGGTCTGATTCTTCTTTGCGCTTGCGTCTTCGGAAAAGGGCCAGTCCCGCCAGAGCAAGGGGAGGTATCCCCCACAAACCCATGTGAATTGGGCCGCCAAAAAAGGGTTGGGTTTTGGGCCGCAGCGCGGTTTCCGTCCTAATGAACCGCACGTCCCGGGTCAAGATGGTGACGTCGGACTTGCTGTTGAACCCGAAAGCGGGTACATCGTCCTCGGATCCGCTTTCGATGTCAAGGGAGATCACAGGTGCTGAAATCCGTTCAAAACGCCGTTTTGAGAAATCGAAGTAGGCCATCCCGGGCAACCCTATTTCGAAAGCGCCTTCCGCCCGCGGTATAACGAGGTATGTGAATGTCCTTTTGCCGCTCTGGCCGCTGACGGTGGTCCTGATTTTGTCTTTGATTTCTGGGTCAAAGACTTCCAAGTCTGCGGGCCAATCAATGTCTGGGGCACCAATGAGTCCCAGATTGCCTTTGCCACTAAATTCCAAGGTCAGGTTAACCGCGTCATTGGATTTTAGTGGGAGTGTTCCTTCCGAGAACCATTTCATTTTCAGATCTCTGAATGTTCCCAAAGAGGGCGCTGGTGGTGATCCGGGTATCGGTTTCACTTCGATTTGCACGGGCTTCGCTGAAGAGGCGAGTGGTCGAGTATTGAAGAAAGAAATGCGCGCTTGGGCATCGACGTCGAATCCGCTCAAGTCAAGGGTGCCGGTTTGTGTTGGGTAAAGGAGATCCGTTCTAATCGTGGCCACTTGAAAGCGTTGGCCATTGAGGATGGTGTTCTCCCATCTTGGATCTTCGCCTTCGACCGTCTCCCTCCATGCTCCTGAGAGGTTGGGGAATGTGTAGTTTCTCACGTCGACCCCGTCCAACCTGTTGTATATCCGGTACTGTATTCGGACGGGCTCACCTAGGAAGACAGACTGTTTGTCCGCTTCAATGACCGCCTCAAACTTGGTAGCGGATTCAGACGACTGGTTGCCTGCCTCGAGGACCCTCAATGTGACGGGGCGGGTGCTGAGTGTTTCTCGGTTTGTTTTGAACCGAAGGGCAGGTATGCGCAGCGTTCCTTCCTTGGAAATGACGGCCGAATAGGTGAAGCTGCGGCTAGAAGAGACGGAGCCATTGATGATTTGGGTGCTGTTTGAAGTGGACGGGCCGCTGACGAAACGAAGCCCTTCAATGCTCGGTGGGGATGAGAATTTGACTTGGGCTCCCTTGAACTCAAAAGTGATGCGGAAGGGCTGGTTGGCCACCACGGGATTTCGATCCACGGTAATCGATGCCGAAGCTTGGCCCAAAGCAACCTGACTCGTGAAGACCATCAGAAGTAATGTGCACGCCTGCAGCGTGAGGGGAAGGGGGCGCATCAGCAAGTGCATCACCAGTCTTTTTCGATTTTCTGTCGTTTCGCTTTACGCCGCTTGGCGTTTTCCTGCGCTTGCAATTTGGCACGCAGCGCGGCTTCATTCCTTTCTAAAAGGTCTAGAATTCGCTCTGCGTCTTCAGGTTGGATCCCATTGGGATCACCTTGCATTTCCTTGTTTTGCTGAGGCTCTCCGTCCTGTTGCTGCTCCCCGTCCTGTTGCTGCTCCCCGTCCTGTTGCTGCTCTCCGTCCTGTTGCTGCTCTCCGTCCTGTTGCTGCTCTCCGTCCTGTTGCTGCTCCCCGTCCTGTTGCTGCTCTCCGTCCTGTTGCTGCTCCCCGTCCTGTTGCTGCTCTCCGTCCTGTTGCTCCTCTCCATCCTGTTGCTGATCTCCGTCCTGTTGCTGCTCCC
>CAXHAW010000004.1:0-20435 GCA_964014525.1 uncultured bacterium | reverse complement strand
CAATGGAACCCCAAGCTCCTCCAACAAGCAGAGGTCTCCGGCGCCCTAAATGTGGGCAATTGGCTGATTCGTCCAGGCACCCGCTGGCTCGATGAAACCATCTTTAACCGGGGCCTTCCACGAAACCCCTACCAAGAGAGTGCCTTTGACGACACCTACCGCACACGGCGCATACAGCCTTTTGTCAAGTTCAAAGCCGCCAGTCCAAATGGCCTGTTGAATGGCGTCCTATCCTACAACCTTTACTTGCGGAACAAGAGCACCGTTCTCACCGACCTGACCACCTTAGAAGAAACCCTGCTGACCGACGATGGTGCAGTGGACACCACACAAGTCGAACTGGTCAATTTCCGAGGAACGAAGAGCTTCGAAAAGAACCCCAACAGGACCATCAAATTGGGGTGGGACCTCCAACGGGAACAGTTCACTGGACCGAGAATCAACGGCAATACCAAGAGCATCTCGGACCTCGCTGGCTTTGCGACAGTCCGTTGGAACCAAGACCAATCCAAGCACGAGTTGGGACTGAGGCAAGCCTACAATTCCAAGTACGATGCACCAATGCTTCCCAGCTGGAACTCCGTCTGGACCCTCAATCAAAGTCGGATTCGCGCCTCTTATGCCCGCGGATTCCGAGCACCTTCGCTCAAGGAGCTTCATTTCCGATTCGTGGACATCAACCACGAACTCTACGGCAACCCTGACTTGAGCGCGGAATCCTCACACAACTTCCAAGTCAACTGGAGAAGAACAAAAGCCTCCGCCATCGAAATCAATGGCTTCCGAAATGTGGTGTCCAATCAAATCGGGTTCGTCTCCATCGAAGGGTCCACTGGGTTCGAATACCGCAACATCGGGTCGTTCAAGTCCCAAGGCGGACGCATGCGATGGAGCATGCAGTGGGACAAGGTGACCCTCGAATCGGGTGCCTCATGGACTTGGATTTGGAATGACCTGCCCTCGAATTCCGGTGGGTCGACGTGGACCCGGTCGCCTGAAGTGAGTGCTTCCGCAGGCTGGAACCTTCACCCCTCCCTCCGCCTCAACACCAGCCTCAAGTGGACAGGACCAAGCCTGCGCTATTATGTGGATTCATCAGACCAACTCATGACATCCACCATGGAGGACTACATGCTTTGGGATGCAACTGCAACGTTCAACAGCAAAAATGAAGTCTGGAGAATCGATCTGGGGGCAAGGAACCTCATGAACATCCAAGATGTGAATGTGACAGGACCAACAGGAGCCCACACAAGCGGTTCGGGCATCCTCATGAGTTGGGGTCGCTCCTATTTCATTCGCCTCAACATGAGAATTGCGTCTTCATGATGACCCACCTCAAGAAACACACTGGACTTCTGTTCATCGCGCTGTCCATTTTGGGTGCGGGTTGTATTGAAAAGGAACGCCCTATTGCGCCGAGACCCCCGAGTCAACTGGAGTCCTACCAAGTCAGCCTCGGGGATGGATATGGCACCCGAAGCCACTTCAACCTGTCCACAGGAGAAGTGGTTGCTTCCCACCCAAAAGAGGCATGGGACTTGGCCTTTGCTGTGAATTCAGAATCTGGAAGCCCCATCCTCCAGACCCGGCTCAACACCAGCCGTTTTATGCGGGTCACCGCCCTCGAAAACGCCAGCCTGAGCGATCCATTCCCAGAAACTGTGGACGAGTCACTCTGGGGTTTTGACTCTCCTCTCGGTCCCTCTGACGGGTTAACCATGGCCCAAGTGGACTTCTCCAACGGCGAAATTTGCCTCTTGGACATGGGATACTCTTCCGCGGCTGAAATCATGGGGTTCATGATGGTCAACATCCAAAGTGAAGGCAACCAGGTGACCTTGGAATACAAAAACGAACAGGGGCCCATCATGTCTTCCACCTTCACCCTCGATGAAAACAGGGAGTGGACCTACTTCAGCCTTCTCAGCGGCCAAACCGTGAACCTAGAACCAGAACCGGGGACTTGGCATCTGATGTTTTCGGGATATACCGAAATCTTCGATTACGAAGGTGGCCCCCTGCCTTACCTCGTCACCGGCGTGTTGTCCATTCCAGAGGGAACCCAGGTCTACGATGCCGGAACAGATCAGAATTGGGATGACCTGTTCAACTCAGATTGGGACGGCATGGCGTTCACGGACCACTGGAATACCATTGGGTACGATTGGAAGTCCTACAGTCTGGAATTGGGAGAGTACAGCGTCGATGACGCGCACCTCTATTGCGCTCGAGATGCAACGGGCCGCGAATTCCTCTTCCGCTTCCTTGACTTCTACGATTCAAGTGGAAACCCAGGCACGATTACGCTGGAAATACGCGAACGTTGAACCCCATCACCTGTCTCATGATTCACTCCTGCTCTCCCCGCAGCGGCGGACTCATCGCCAGCCTCAGCGCCCTTCTTTTGCTGGGACTCTCGTCCGCATCTCTTGGCCAAGAAAGAAACGAATTGACCGAGCGGTCTTTCTGGAAAAGCACCCCAAATCTGGAACAGGTGAAAGCCAGTGTGGCCAATGGAAATGACCCATCTGAACTGGGTCGCTATGCCTTTGACCCCTTGAGCTGGGCGCTCATTGAGCGGGCCCCTGAAGACGTGTTGATGTACCTGTTAGAGCAGCCTGGCAACGACGTCAACAAACTCACCCACGACGGAAGGACTTACATCTTCTGGGCGGCCTATCGGGACAACATCGCATTCATGAACACCCTCATTTCGAAGGGGGCCAAAACAAACATCATCGACAGTCACGGGTACTCCCTGCTCAATTTTGCCGCCGTCACCGGCCAAACCAATGTTGCGCTCTACGATTTCATCCTAGAACACGGCGCACAGCCCGCCTCTGAAGTGAACCACTCAGGCGCCAACGCCCTCCTATTGGTTGCGCCTTTCTTAGAAAACACCGAACTCGTGGACTACTTCGAAAGACACGGCCTCGGGCTCACATCAGTCGATGACAGCGGCGCCAACTTCTTCCATTATGCAGCCAAAGGAGGCAACCTCGCATTTCTGCGCGCGCTCTTGGACCGAGGGTTTGATGCCAACCTCCTCACATTGGATGGCCGCAATACTGGACATTATGTGGCCATGGGCACCAGGGGTAAAGACAACCCTGTGGCGGCATACCACATGATGGATTCACTCGGAATTGACCTCACCGCGCCCAGCAAAGAAGGCAAAACACCCCTGTGGTACGCTCTTCAAGGGGAGCCTTCCAAAGAGACACTGGGTTTCCTAATCGGGTTGGGCACCCCAGTGCACCTGTCCAGCGATGAAGGGGAAAATGCCCTCATGGTCGCTGCCTACAGCCACGATCCTCAAGTGTTGGAGGTGTTGATGTCCAAAGACGTCGACATCAATCAAACCGACGATAAAGGGCATTCCGCGCTCTCCAATGCCGTGCGCTACAACAGCCCCGAAGCCGTGTCATTTCTCTTGGAAACAGGTGCTTCAGTCGAACCTGAAGACAATGGCGGTGTCCTTCTTCAAGGCCTGGCCACCGCCTTCAAAAGAGACAGTGCCGCATTCCTCGAAAAGGCAGACCTCTTGATGGCGAAACAGTTTGACTTTAGCGCCCCTCAAGCAGATGGCAACACCCTTTTTCATCTGGCCGTTTCTGAAGGCAGTGCGGGGCTTTGCGCGGTCGCCTCCCAGCACGGAACCGATGTCAATCACCTCAACAGCGAAGGATACAGTGCGCTCCATTTGGCTGCCATGCAGGCAGAGGACCCAGAGATCATCGAAATGCTGCTGGGCCTCGGCGCAAAGACTGACGCCTTGACCCCTTTCGAAGAGACACCTTTGACCCTCGCCAAGGAAAACGAGCGTCTCAATAGCCTTCCTTCCATCCTCAATCTCCTCCAGCCATGAAACCACTGGTTACTGTGCCCTTGATGTTGATGGCCCTTTGCGGTCCAGTTTTCGCCTCCCTTGCTCAGGAGGCAAGCCAAGACAGCACCCATCGCTGCTTGCTTCAAATGACCAATTACGAAGGGGAAGGCGCCTATGTCATCGTGAGCTTGATGGATTCAAGCGACCAATATCTCGAGACCCTGTATGTGATTGGCGATGACCCAGAGTGGTATTACGAAATCGAAGAGTGGTGGTCTTATTTCGGAAGGGAGGTTCGGGACATCGATGGCATTACGGGACCCACACTGTCGGGGGGTGAGCGGTCCATCATCGAATTCACGGTTCCCAAGTACGCGTTTGAGGGAAACCACAAACTCAGGTTTGAAACGGCAGTCGAAGACCAGCCATACTATCCTGCAGAAATTGAAGTCCCCGTGGACTCTCTGGCCACGATGAAACTCGAGGGAACCGGTTACATCCGCTACGCGCGGTTCATTCAACCCCGATAACCCCTATTATGGCTGCCATATGGCGATGGAGTCACATGGCCCTCTCCGTTTTGGGAGGATTGGTCATTGTCGTGGCCTCCATTACCGGAATGGCATTGGGCTACCATGAAACCACCCAGGCATCAAGGCCGGGGGTTCCGAGTAACCATGTCAAAAACCAGCCTGCAGCCCACGTCATCAAAAAAGTAGAGGGCGCATGCGAACAGGTCTTCGACATCGCAACGGACAAACAATGTCGAATCTTGGTGAAGGCCCTGTTGACCGACGGAGAAATGGCACATTTCATTGCCAATCCGGAAACTGGCCATCCGCTCCACACAGTCTCTCCCCCCCCGAATTGGGTGCAATGGTGCAAGGGCCTGCAACGGTCTCTGTTTTTCAAGACACCGGGAAGGGTCATCGTGGCCATCAGCGCTGTCTTGCTGTTGCTGATTTCCATCAGTGGCATTTTCATCCTAATTCAATTCAATGACGGCAGGCCGTCACTGCTGATTCCATTCCGGGACCCTGTCCAATACAGTCACACTTGGGGAGGGCTCATTCTGCTCTTGCCTACCGTCATTTGCGCTGTCACTGCAATGACACTTTCGCTGGAGCGGTTTTCCGAACGCGTTTCAAACCCCATCGCCCCCGCTGAAAACGCAGAAAATGCCATTCTTTCGAAACTCAATCCACACGAGTTCGAGATTTTCACCTCAACCCCCATCCGTGAAATCCGAACAATCAAGTTTCCCGTTTTTGATGACATCGATGAACCCTTCTTGCTCGAGACCATGCATTCAGAGTTTCAACTTCACCCATATGACGGCCACGTGCTCTCCACCATTCCCCACCCCATGCTCGATCTAATTAACGGAATCGCGTCACCTCTGCACACAGGGGAAGGTTCAGTTCTGTGGTCTGTCATCCTGATCATCACCACTTTGGGACTGCTCTATTTCACATGGTCTGGGTTCAAGATTACGTTCGACCGTGTCAAACAAAAGGCCAAGAAAAAAACCACTGCCGAGGACTGTGCAATCCACATCCTTGTCTCGTCACAAACGGGCAGCACATGGAATTTCGCAAACGCACTGAAAAAAAGCCTATCGAAAGTCGATGTGGGGATTCACATCGCTGCCATCAATGACTTCAAGCCACACCCACAACTCGAACACGTCATTTTCATGGCGGCCACCACCGGCTATGGGGAGGCCCCCTCCAATGCTTCCGAGTTCAAAACAGTACTTGATCAAGTCCCCTCAGGCAAAAAAATAGAAGCGTCCGTTCTGGGGTTTGGCTCGCGCATCTACCCGGACTTCGCCAAGTTTGGGTCTGACCTTTTTCAGCACTTGCAAACCCTAGATTGGGTCAACAATACCCTCCCTTACCACACCGTGGACAACGGCTCTTGGGAAGACTTTGAGAATTGGACAACAGCGTGGGGCGAGCGATCCGGCTTCAATGTGGGAGACAACATCGAAGTCGATGAGCGCAAGCACACCCTTCGAATCACCAAAATCGAGCGGGTCAACGATCTGGTTCGATGGAGCATCATTGGAGAGGACACCTTCGAAGGACAATCAGGGGATCATCTCGGAATCCGACCCGACAGCCAATCCAAAGAGCGCCTGTATTCCCTCTCCAAAATGCAGGACGGGACCTACGCCATCGTCTTCAAAGTGCATTCAGATGGCATCTGCTCAAAACAAATGGGCAGCCTGGACACAGACAGCACGATCGACGCTCGATTGGCATTGAATCCGACGTTTTCAATGTCCCCAGACAGCCAAACGTGCACCCTCATTTCCAACGGAACGGGAATCGGGCCCTTCCTGGGCATGCTCGAAGGCACAAACGAAAAGTGTCCCATCCACTTTTATTGGGGATGTCGCAACCAAGAAGAGGAATCACTGTTTGATGCAGATTTCAAAAAAGCCAAGGCACTCCCGGGCATGGCACACTTTGAAGTGGCCCACTCTCAAGAAGGCCAGAAACAGCGCATCCAGGAACGGATCAAACGAGACCGCATCAAACTGGCACACAACCTTGCCGATGGAGGCACCATCATGATTTGCGGCGCCCTGCAGATGCAACATGACATCGAAATCATGTTGGAAGGCGCATTGGAAGAAGAAAAACTGGGGACCCTCCAAGACTTTAAGAACCGGGGTCAATTCCTCACCGATTGTTACGGCTGAATCCACCGAAGGACACAAAACCAACCGGCAACCCCTCTTTTCAGCCAAACAACCGGGCCGGAATGGAGCAGACCGGAATGGGGTCCATTTTGTGGCGGTTCGCTCTGTGATGTTTGAGGTAAATGGCCAAGACTTCGGCTTCACGTGAATCTGACGTAAAGTCAGCCAGAGACCGTCCAGCTTCCACCTCCTGCATGGCCCATTCCAACTCATCATAGCTAGCGCCCAACTGGTCCTCATCGGTTCGATCATCTCCCCAGAGCCCATCTGTCGGTGCTGCACTCAGAATGTCCTCGCTCACACCGAGAACCCGACCCAAGGCATACACTTCGCTTTTCAGGAGGTCTGCTATGGGGCTCACGTCCACCCCACCATCACCGTATTTGGTGTAGAAACCCACGCCGAAGTCCTCCACTTTGTTTCCAGTGCCTGCAACCAGTGCCCTGCGCTCTGCGGCAAAGGCATACAGGGTCGTCATCCGCAAACGTGCCCTCGCATTGGCGAGGGACAAGCCACCAAATCGATCCCCACTCACTTGAGACAGTGCCAGAGACAGACCATCAAAAGACGAGGTCAGGTCCACTTCAATGGAAGACACATTCTCATGATGGTCTTGGAGCCATGCAATGTGATTTGCGCCCCGCTCGTCCTGATCAACAGCCTGGTGAATCGGCATCCGAAGCAAGGTGGTTGGCAGCCCGGTTTTTGCAGCAAGAGACGACGTCACTGCGGAGTCAATTCCTCCACTGACGCCCACAACCCAACCAGCCAAACCAGACCGTTTGAGGTAGTCCCCCATCCATGCACCGATGTATTCAGCGACGCCAAGGGCATCAATCGTTCGAGAGGTATGCAAGCTCATGTCAGAACAACAATCCACAACTCAAAAGGATGGCGTTGTCCACCATTTTTCTTTTGTATCCCTGTGGCGCTATCCCCAACGGACTGCCATCAAGCGCCTCAGACTCCAAGTACTCCCTCTCCAAATTCGAATTGAAATTCTGGTTGTTTGCCACGTTGAAAAGGCCATTGTTGAACGTCACCCCGAGCAAAAGCGCCGTTTTTCCGCTGAGGTTGTATTCAATCCCGAGGCCCACAATCATGGATGCCCTCAACAAGGCAACCTCATCTTCAACCGGAACAGCCGTCAAGTCCCGCGGGTTGATTTCTATCTCTGGCACCCATGAAGACACTCCGGCAATTTCAGTTGCTCTGTACAAATAGGACACCCTGTCGTCAGCTGTGGCACGAAGGTTCAAACCCAAACCCAATCCAAATTGTCCCCAATAGGTAATGTGGCCAATCTCTCGGGTCCGGAACTTGAAGGTCACAGGCAGCTCCACCCAGTGGTGGGTCAACTTCCTGTCTCGCTGCACAATGAATTCAAGGCTGTCATTGGCAGCATCAACGGGGTGACCTGTCACCCGTTCAAATGAAGTGAGCTTTCCCCCATTTCGAAACACATTGATTCCAGTTCCAATGGCATAATTGTCGGCAAACATGATGTCGGCCGTAAAGCCAAAACCGAATCTCCCGATGGATCCATCTGTGAGCGTATGTGCATCACGGGCGTCTAGCCATGAAATCGAAGGCAACACATGGAGCCCCATTCGAAAACGGGGTTCATCATAGCGTACGCGACCTGAAGGAGAAACCGCATTGTCTCCCTGAGCCGCCCCATCAAGGGTCATCAGGAATCCCGCGAGGAACAATAGAAAAGTCGGAATCTTGCGAATGGACATGGGCATAATGGATTGACGAACGTCCTTCCGTCGGCAAAATGCATGCCGAATCCGAATGAAACCCAAGACATGTCCACATTTTTACACCTTAGATGCGTCCATTCATTTCCCCAACGTCCCCAAGGCAGCTGGTCCAGGCCTTTTCCGGGTTGGTTGTCCTTCTGCTAATCGCAGGATGCACCAGTGAAAAGGGAGACTATGGTCGATTCCGCACACCCCCATCTGCAATCGACATCGCAACATCGCACACTTGGAAGTCCGTCTTGCATCAGGACCCACTCCCCGCCGAAACCGAAGCCGAACCGGCGATGACTCCCTTAATTACGGACATCCTCAAGCTGGGACCCTGGCCACCCAAAGACCAAATACAGGAAATCCTGCTCGACACGGCTTGGTCCACCTTCATCAATTTCGAAGGCAGCCAAATCAGCGTTCAGGGCATCGACAGCATCTTGGCCAAACCGGGGACACTGGACCGTGGATTGAATGAATTGTCCAATGCATTCGGTCGATGGCGCGTGCATTTCCCCAACGCCCCCGTGCCCGCTATCGACCTCGCCTTCACTGGGTTCAACTACAGTGTCTACCCGACGGATGACCTGCTTTTGATCGGTTGCGAGTTCTTCCTAGGTGCAGAACACCCATCAGTGCGAAGCCTCCCCCCCACCATTTACCCTCGCTACATGCAAGAGCGAATGGTGCCGGACCACCTGGTCGGCGACGCCCTGAGGGGCTGGCTGCTGGTCCACTTCCAAGACCAGCACTACGACCCGAAAGGCAGACTGGCAGAAGAACTCCTCTACTGGGGCAAAGTGCTCTATCTAACCCGGTGCCTTGTTCCAGACATTCCCCCTCATGCCATTCTAGACTGGACCCCCGAAGAATGGAATTGGGCGGTCAATAATGAACGGACCCTTTGGTCGGAACTCCGTCGCGAAGAGGTGTTGTACAACCGCAACAAGATGGACATCCAACGGTGGACCTCCGACGCCCCGTTTACCAAAGCGGGTGCGATTCCGCAGGAGAGCCCCGACCGGCTGGGGTGGTTTATCGGTCTGCGTTGGGTTGAGGATCTGATGGCCCGCAACACGGAACTCGATTTGCAAGGCCTCATGAGCCAAAAAGAGGTTCTGCCGTTTTTACAAGCATACCGTCCGGGGAGTTAATCCCGAGACACGAACTTGCGCGCATGTCCGATTCCAACTCTTCCGTGATTCAGATCAACGTCAGCACCGATGAAAACAAGGTGCCGACCTCCATCCGCTGGTCTGCAAGCGACGCGGGAATCGCCAACGCCGAAGCCAAGGCCTTTGCGCTGAGCGTGTGGAATGGAAACGAGGCCCTGAGCATCGACCTCTGGGACAAGGACATGACTGTGGACGAGATGAAAATCTTCGTCTGCCAGTCGATGATGACCCTTGCCGATGCCTTAGAACGGTCTACCCAAGACGAGCGGGCCGCCGGTGCCATCCGTGGGTTCACGACCGAACTTGCCGAGCGAATCGACGTGGGGCCCAAATCCAACTGACTACACCTCCTCTTCTGGGGGCTTTCGATAAATCGGGTTGGTCTGCGCAATGAACCCGAGCACATCTTGCCGACCATCTCGTTTTTCCGCAGACGTCACGAAGTAAGGCGGCATGGCGGACCACTGCTTCAGCATCCGCTCGGTGTAGCGCGGCAAAAAAGCCGCCCGCTCAGCGATGGTCAGCTTGTCCACCTTTGTGAAGATCATCGTGAAAGACAGCCCGTTTTCCGCCATCCACCCCATAAACTCTAGGTCAATCTTCTGCGGCGGCAACCGAGAGTCAATGAGCATCATAATGCACATCAAATTTTCCCGCTTGGTCAGGTACTCCCTGGATGTGCGATCCCAAGAGAAGCGGTCTTTCTTGGACACTTTGGCATAGCCAATGCCCGGCAGGTCGACGAGATACCACTCCTTTCCTGCCGTGCTCATCGAAAAGTGATTGATGAGTTGCGTCTTGCCTGGGGTCGAACTGGTCTTGGCCAAGGCCTTTCGTCCCGTCAACATGTTGATCAGAGAGCTCTTGCCAACGTTGGACCTTCCTATGAAAGCGTATTCAGGCCGATCCGCCTTGGGACACTCCTGTCGCTTGGCGCTGGACTTGACGAACTGGGGGTCGTCAACCGAGTATTCCGCGACGCTCATACCAATCAAACAATATGCGGTTGAACGGCTCTGGATGCTCCATCATCGGCGCATGGCCGCACTCGTCAATCCAATAAAGGTCCGCATCTGGGAGTAGGGCCTTGAACTCATGGGCCACTTCAGGCGGGGTGATGGTGTCATTCCGCCCCCAAATCAAACAGGTCGGCTGTGACATCGCAGGCAGGTCTTTGGACATGTTGTGCCGAATGGCACTCTTGGCGATGGCCAAAATCCGCAGCACTCGGTTCCGGTCGTTTACAATGGCAAAGCATTCGTCCACCAAGGCATCATTCGCGTGCTTTGGATCGTAAAAGGTCTCCCCCACCTTGTTTCGAATGAACTCCTTGTCCTCACGCCTGGGGAAACTGCTGCCAAAGGCGTTTTCGTAGAGCCCACTGCTTGCAGTCAGCGTCAAAGAAGCCACGCGGTCTGGATTGCGATGGGTGTAAATCAGCCCCACATGCCCACCGAGTGAATTGCCAAGCAGGTGAACCTTCTCGAGGCCAAGATGGTCGATGAACCGCTCTACGTGCTTGCACAATGTCTTGGCACTGGTCGTGGCCAGCGGCAAATCGTACAGCGGAAGCATGGGGATGATGACCCGCATTTTTCCAGCGAAATGGGCAAAGAGGTCCTCGAAATTGCTGAGCGCTCCAAACAGGCCATGCAACAGTACGAGGGGCGTGCCCTCCTCGGCGCTCTGGACGTATCGAAAATCGCCGGAAGTGATTAAATCCTTTTCCATGTGCGTGTAAACAAAGAAAGAGACACCGCACCACCCATTCCGGTTCTCTCAAGGGGTCAATGAAGTCCCCTGTGTGGACAACACCCGTCCAACCCATTGTTGATGGCCTTCAACATCCCACAATCTCCCACCTCCCAAGGGCCCAACCATGAAGACTAACAAATCACTGCTTATCAGTACGTTAATGGAAAAATAAACCAGTCCAAACATTCAGTGCCTCAGACACTTTTTCAACAAAGTGTCGGATTGTGGGGTCTGGTGGGGATTCGTGGGATAAAGCGGCTACTTTTGGAGGGGCGAGTGCCCATTGAACCATGCTCAACCTCCTCGGAGAATACCACTGTCGAATCGACGCCAAAGGCCGCGTGAGCTTCCCGGCCAAGCTGCGAAAGCAGCTTGATCGGGTGCTACACGATGGACTGGTCGTGAACCGCGACATCTTCGAGGGCTGCTTGGTTGTTTACCCCAAGCCAGAATGGGACAAGGTGAATGCGGAGATGTCTCGCCTCAGCCGGTATGACCGCAGTCACCAGCTGTTTCAGAGAAAATTCATGAAGGGGGCCACACTGGTCGACGTCGACGGCTCAGGCCGCCTGTTGGTGCCCGCCGCCCTATTGGGACATGCCGGGCTGAAAAACGGGAAGGCAGGCGACTGCGTGGTCACAGGACTGGGTGAGAAAATCGAAATCTGGTCCAAAGCCCGTTTCGAAAAGCAAGTGCTGGGAGAAGCAGAGGACTTTGACTTCGGCTCCCTCGCAGAAAAAGTGCGTCAGGACATCGATCCTGCGAGAAACCCCAAAGACACCGACCGCAACTGATGTCCACCGCGTATCACGTTCCGGTGCTGTTTGACGCCGCCCTCGAAGGGCTGGCACTGCAGCCCGCCGGAACTTACGTGGACTGCACCTTTGGCGGTGGCGGACACAGCCGCGGCATCCTCGACCGTCTCGGACCGGAAGGCCGCCTTTTTGGATTCGATTGCGATCCAGATGCAACCGACAACATTCCTGAGGATCCTCGATTCCACCTCATCCCTGAGAACTTTCGGTTCGCATCAAATTTTTTAAGGATTCAGGGGGTGCAGCAGGTCGATGGTATCCTTGCAGATCTGGGCGTGAGCTCACACCAATTTGATGCGCAAGAACGCGGCTTCAGCACCCGAGGTGATGGTGAACTTGACATGCGGATGGACCCGCGCCTTCCGGAGGGAGCCGACGCTTTGCTGCGGAGAATGGCAGCGAGCGAATTGACCCAAATCCTTCGCCAATTCGGAGAACTTTCGCAGCCCCACAAGGCAGCCCGCGCCATCGAACAGGCCCTCTCCAATGACGAGAGCGCCACGCTTTCTACTGGTTGGCTCCACAAGGTCCTGAGCCCACTCTCCCCACCCAACAAACGAAATCAATACCTAGCGCAGGCTTTCCAAGCATTGCGCATCGCGGTCAATGACGAACTGGGCGCCCTGGCAGACCTCCTTCGTGCAAGCCTGGGACTGCTTCACCCTGGTGGACGACTGGTGGTCATCAGCTACCACAGTTTGGAAGACAGGATGGTCAAGCGGTTCATGCGCGCTGGCAACCTAGATGGGGACATCCAAAAGGACTTCCACGGACGCGCCCTTGTCCCTTTTGACAAAGTCACCGGCAAAGCCATCGTGGCCGACGCGGAAGAAATGGCCCGCAACCCAAGGTCGAGAAGCGCACGCTTGCGCGTCGCAGCCCGCAACACCCTTGCAGCATGATGGGACGACGCAAATCAAACGGCCAAAAAAAGGCGAACCGTCGCCTCACTCCCCAAGAACAGCTGGTGCGGAACATCGCGTCCCAACCCCGGGACAAAAAGGCCAAAAAAAGGCGCAAGGCTCACTCGCACGCGAGGCCACTTGACCCTGCTACCGACACCGCCAAAGCGCGCAGAAAAACGCGCAAGCCGAACCGCATAGGAGAGGCTTTCCGCCGGGCTTTCGCTCCAGTTCGAAACTCCCTCACCGGAGAGTGGCTCGGTGCACCCGAAGTGCTCAGGCACCTGCCATTTGCCGCTTTCCTCGGCGCCCTGTTCATCGGTTACATCTATTTCGAATACCGCTACGAATATGATGAGCGGGCCATCAAAGAAGGCCGAAAAGAAGTCCGGAACCTGCGTCATCACGAACAAGCCCTTCGAGGCCGCTTCGAGTCCCAGCTCCAGAGAAGTCGACTCGACGAGGCCATGGCAGACGTGAGCCTGACCGCACCCGACTCACCCCCTGTCCTGTTGCCAGACGCCAATCCAACCGCCCCATGAAGCGCACTGAACACATGGCCACACGGGCTTGGGTTCTCTTTGCCTGTTTCGCCCTTTTCGGCGCTGGCATCGTTACACGGGTCCTGCTGGTCCAATTGGACCCACAGTACGAAGCGGGAAACGCCATGCTCCCGCAACTCAGGACCATTGAGCCAGAGCGCGGACGAATCCTCTCCGCTGAGGGCCACCTGCTGGCAGCAAGCGTGCCCCGGTTTGACCTGCATTGGGACCCAACCGTCATCGACACCAAGACCGAACAAACAGAGTTCCTGACCGCGCTCCCCGCATTGGCGGAGGCCTGTCAACGCCAATT
Source organism: uncultured bacterium (assembly GCA_964014525.1). Taxonomy (GTDB): domain Bacteria; phylum Bacteroidota; class Bacteroidia; order Flavobacteriales_D; family Sanyastnellaceae; genus UBA8752. Next base: position 6,637 of record CAXHAW010000004.1, on the reverse strand, counting down.
CGGTAAGCGAAACACCGCGGGATGGCGTGACTTCCTGCTCGACGCACACAAAACGGGAAAAAGCCGCTACGTGTCCATCGCGCGCAACATCGAGTGGGATCGACGCGCGACCGTGGAATCCTTTCCGTGGATTGAGGGAAAAGGACAAAACCGATCAGGGTTCATGTTTACCGAAAGACCCCGTCGGGACAAGCCATTCAGCCCGCTCGCAAACCGAACCATTGGCCTTCACAGGCCCTCTGGACAGAGCGTGGGCATAGAAGCCGCCTACGACTCGGCACTGTCTGGTCAAGCCGGCGAACGTTGGATGCGCCGAATTCACGGAAACTATTGGATCCCTGCCACTGACGACTTCCTGAACGCCCCGGAACCGGGTCTCGACGTCAGAACCACCTTGGACCTGCGCACCCAAGATGTGGCATCGGATGCCCTCAGGGCCCAACTCCAAAAACACGAGGCAGAATGGGGCTGTGCTGTGGTCATGGAGGTCAAAACCGGCAACGTCGTTGCCATTGCCAACCTAACCCGAGACCCCAAGAACGGGACACTTGCAGAATCCTATAACCACGCCCTTGGATCGGCTGTAGAACCGGGGTCAACCTTCAAGCTGGCCAGCCTCATGGCCATGCTCGAAACCGGCCGGATCACCCCGTACGACACGCTCAATACGGGAAATGGCGTATACAAACCTGCTAAGGGATGCTCCCCTATGAAGGACACAAGCCACCCGCAAGGGGGGTATGGCCCACTTCGTCTCGAGGAGGTGTTCGAGCGCAGTTCCAACGTGGGAACAGCCATGGCAGTCCAACAGGTCTTCGCCGAAGACCCGCAAGTATGGCTCGACGCACTGGCAGACATCGGCATCGGAACAAAACTCGGCGTGGAACTCGCCGGAGAAGGCCAACCACAATGTCACAACAGCACCAATGAACGCAGCTGGAGCGCCTGCTCACTGACTTCAATGTCCATTGGCTACGAAGTCGCGATGACACCGCTACAAACGGCAGCATTTTACAATGCCATCGCCGCAGATGGACGCCTCATTCGCCCGCGCTTCGCCGATGCACTGCTCGACGGAAACAACGTGGTGACAGAGTTGCCCACTGTGATTCTGAAAGACCGCATTGCAAGCCGAACCACCCTGTCCGCGCTACAAGGCATGATGGAGCTGGTCTGCGCCCCCGGTGGACATGGCACAGCAGAAGACGTCTTCCGCCACCGTCCATACCAAGTGGCAGGCAAGACCGGAACAGCCCGTGCCAGCATCCCAGGTGGAGGGTATGTAGGACACCGCGGATCCTTCGTGGGGTATTTCCCTGCAAAAAAGCCCGCCTTCACCATCGCCGTGGTCATCCAGCGCCCAAGCAAAGCGGGATACTACGGCGGCGTGGTGGCCGCCCCCGTATTCCGTGCCGTTGCAGACCACCTGTATGGCACCCGACCCAAACTCGCAGGAGACGGTGGAGGAGCACTCGCCAGCACACCGCGTCTCCCGGTCTCCATGAATGGGCATTTCGCCACCCTACAAACCCTGTATACCGAATTGGAGGTCCCCTTCCTCGTCGACACAACAGGACACGGTGATCAAAACATCACCCACGTGGCCGCCAAGACCGAAAACCGACACGTCACCCTAACTGCCCGTCAAGTTGCGGAAGACACCATTCCAGATGTCCGTGGTATGTCTCTCCGCGACGCACTGCAATTGCTCGAACGCCGTGGCCTTCAAGTCGACATCCAAGGCAAGGGAACCGTGCGACGACAAAGTGTTGCTCCAGGAACAGCGCCAATCGACGGACAAACCATTCTGCTCGAACTGTCATGAAGCTGCTCAAGGACATCCTATACGGAGCGCGCATATCTGAGGTCATCGGCTCGACCCACGTCGCCATCGAAAGCGTCGTGGCGGACAGCCGAAAAGTCAAGCCCTTTGGCTGCTTTGTTGCCATTCCAGGAACAGCTGTCGACGGACACGAGCATATTACCAGCGCAGTCAGATCAGGTGCCGCCGCCATCGTCTGCGAACGCATGCCCGAAGAGGCGGAGCGCAACGGCCAAGTGATCTACATCCAAGTAGAAAATTCAAGGGAGGCCCTCGGTCACCTTGCTGCCAATTTCCACAACAACCCCACCGAACGTCTCAAGGTTGTCGCCATCACTGGGACCAACGGCAAGACCACCGTAGCGACCCTACTGCACAGGCTGGCTCGGATGTTCGATCGCAAGGCCGGCTTGGTGAGCACGGTTGAAAACCGAATCAATGATCGGGTTGTACCGGCCACACACACCACTCCCGACCCCGTGGGCCTCCAAGCGCTTTTCGCCGACATGCTTGACGCAGGGTGCACCCATTGCTTCATGGAGGCGAGTTCCCACGCCCTCGACCAGCACCGGCTGTCCGGAAGTCAACTGACCGGAGGCGTCTTCACCAACATCACCCACGACCACCTCGATTACCACGGGGATTTCAACACCTATATCGGCGCCAAAAAGTCACTTTTTGACAAGCTACCAGGGACCGCCTTTGCCCTTACCAATGCCGATGCACGGCATGGAGACACCATGATCCAACATACACGGGCACGCGTGGTCACCTATGGCACCCACCAGGTCGCCGACCACAAATCCCGCATCATCGAAAACGGACTCGGCGGACTGCAACTCCACTTGGACGGACAGGACCTCTACACCCAACTGATAGGGGAATTCAATGCATCCAACCTAACAGCTGTGTATGCCGTCGCCCGGGAACTCGGTTGGAATGCCATGGACGCATTAACCCACCTCTCCATGCTCGATGCACCCGCCGGGCGAATGCAGCAGGTACAAGCAGGCAAGGGTGAGGTTCACGCCATCGTGGATTACGCCCACACTCCAGATGCCCTCGCCAAAGTGCTCGAGACACTTCGCACCGTGCGTTCTGCTGGACCAGCAGCTGGTGCCCAAGGCGAGGCCCGAATCTTGTGCGTTGTGGGTTGCGGGGGCGACCGTGACCGCACCAAACGCCCCATCATGGCCAGAACCGCAGCTGACCTCGCTGACCTGGTCATCCTTACATCGGACAACCCGCGAAGCGAAGATCCAGCGGACATCCTGAGCGAGATGCGCGAAGGACTCGATCCAATTCAAATGCGCAAGGTCACCTCCAACACAGACCGCGCAGAGGCCATCAGGTCCGCCTGCATGCAAGCCCAGGCCGGGGACGTGATTCTAGTGGCAGGAAAGGGACACGAGAAATACCAAGAAATTAATGGGGAGCGCCACCCATTTGACGACGTGGCGGTGCTGGCCGAATCACTCAACGCATTCACCCGCTGATCGATGCTGTACCATCTCTTCGACCACCTGCAGCAAATCGCTGACGTCCCAGGCGCCGGGCTGTTCCAGTACATCAGCTTCCGTGCAGCCAGTGCAGCACTGCTGTCTTTGCTTGTCTCCATCCTGCTGGGCAAGCGCATCATCCAGTGGCTTCAACTGAAACAGGTGGGGGAAATCGTGCGCGACCTCGGTTTGGAGGGACAGATGCAGAAGCAGGGCACGCCGACCATGGGCGGGATCATCATCCTGAGCGCCATCCTCTTGCCGACCCTGCTGCTCGCAGACCTGACCAACATCTACATCCAATGCATGCTCCTTGTGACCGTCTTGCTTGGCGGCATTGGCTTCATCGACGACTACATCAAAGTCTTCCTCAAGAACAAAGAAGGCCTGGCCGGAAAATTCAAGGTCATCGGTCAAGTGGCAGCCAGCCTGCTGGTGGCCGCGATGCTCTTCTGGAGTCCTCAAGTCAGGGTCAAGGAAGCCGTGCCCGCTGCCGCAACAGAGGCCCTGTCTCAAGGTGTGGAAGACACCGATGGTGATGGTTGGGTGCGCATCGAACGTCGGTCTATGAAAACGACCATCCCGTTCGTCAAAAACAATGAATTCGACTATGCCAGACTGACGGACTGGGCAACGGATTCACCATGGGCACGGTTCGCCGTCTTCGCCCTCATCGTCGTCTTCATTGTCACCGCCGTCTCAAACGGTGCAAACCTGACAGATGGAATGGACGGCCTTGCCACAGGGACGAGCGCCATCATTGGCCTCACCCTGGCCATCCTCGCCTACGTTTCAGGCAACGCCGTATTCAGTGATTATCTCAACGTCCTCTTCATCCCGGACAGCGGAGAACTTGTGGTGTTCATCGCAGCATTTGTGGGAGCATGCATCGGCTTCCTCTGGTACAACGCCTATCCAGCCCAAGTTTTCATGGGCGATACGGGAAGCCTGGCCCTCGGGGGCATCATCGCCACGTTCGCCATTGCCATTCGCAAAGAGCTTCTCATTCCAGTCCTCTGCGGAATCTTCCTGATTGAAAACCTGAGCGTCGTGCTGCAGGTGGCATGGTTCCGCCACACCAAAAAGAAGCACGGAGAAGGCCGCAGAATTTTCCGCATGTCGCCTCTGCACCACCACTACCAGAAGGGCGGCATGCCCGAAAGCAAAATCACTGCGCGCTTCTGGATCGTCGGTATCCTCCTTGCCGTCGTCACCATCGTCACCCTGAAGGTCCGTTGATGTCCGCACAGGTGACCATACTCGGAGCAGGCGAAAGCGGCGAAGGCGCAGCAAAGTTGTGCCTTAGCCTTGGGCTGTCCTGCCGGGTCACCGATGCGAGCTCCATCGCACCAAAGCGCGCTGTTCGGTTCGCCGAAATGGGCGTCGAAATTGAAGAAGGGGGACATGATCGGGACGCCCTCACCGCCTCTGACCTGTTGGTCAAATCCCCAGGCGTGCCATCCACAGCTCCCCCTGTGAAATGGGCCCGAGAAGCCGGAATCGAAGTCGTCGGAGAGCTCGAATTCGCAGCGCGACACACGACCGGCCGCATCGCAGCCGTCACCGGAACCAACGGCAAGACAACCACCACTGGACTCCTCCACCACCTGCTCAAAACAGGGGGACTCGACACCGGGTGTGCAGGCAACATCGGTGACAGCTTCGCAGGCGCCGTCGCTGACGCGCGCAAGCGCCCTGAAGGAGACAGAGACATCTGGGTTGTGGAAGCCTCGAGTTTCCAACTCGAAGACACTGTCGATTTCTGCCCAGACATCGCCCTCCTTTTGAACCTCACCCCAGACCACCTCGACCGCCACGGCGACATCGATGGATACGGGGATGCGAAATGGAACATCACCTCACGACAAACCAGTGACAACCACCTCATCGTCAACGCCGACGACCCCGGACTGCGCGCACTGCGCAAGCGAAGGAACACCGCCGCGACGGTACACGAAATCACGGCGGACACCGCCCGCGCCGGCCACCAGGCCACAGCAGCCCATTTACTCGATACACAACGATTCAACTTTCTCAACCCCTCCCTCACAATGAGCATCCAGGAACTCGCCTTGCAAGGCAAACACAACCTATACAACTCCATGGCCGCCGGCGTCGCCGCTCGACTCTTTGATTTGAATGACGCCAACCTGCGCGAAGGGCTCCAACACTTCCGCAACCTCGAGCACCGCCTTGAACACGTGGCCGATGTCAACGACATCCGCTTCATCAATGACAGCAAGGCCACCAATGTCAATGCAGCCTGGTACGCCCTTGACAGCATGACACAACCGACCATTTGGATTGCGGGCGGCGTGGACAAAGGCAACGACTACACTGAACTCATCCCTGTGGTCGGCGATAAAGTCCACACGCTAATCTGCCTTGGCAAAGACAACGCCAAGCTCAAGAAAGCCTTTGGCACAGCCGTGTCTCGGATTATCGAGGTAGAGAGCGCAGAACAAGCCGCTGTGCTCGGATACAATGTGGCCAAACCTGGTGATGCAGTTCTGCTCTCCCCGGCCTGCGCCAGTTTTGACCTCTTCTCCTCTTTTGAAGAACGCGGCTTGCGCTTCAAGGAGGGCGTTCGCTCCCTCTGAAATGACAGGGAGATTCGCCGATTTTCTGTCCGAACACCTGCAAGGAGACCGCGTCATCTGGGTCGTGGTTTTCCTCTTGGTGCTCACATCAATGGTCAGCGTGTATTCCGCCAGTGCCACACTCGCTTGGCGCGCCGGAGGCGATTCGCTGGGAATTCTCGTCAAGCACTCTGCCTCCCTAGGGATGGGACTGGCCTGCATGTGGGGGGCACACAGAATGAAATTTGCCTGGTTCTCCCGACTCAGTCAACTCGGCATCCACATCAGCCTTGGTCTTTTGCTCATGGCGCTGCTGGTGGGATCCGAAATCAATGACGCACGACGCTGGGTTGACATTGCCGGCTTCCGGTTCCAACCCTCAGACATCGCCAAGGTGGCGCTGGTGGCCTATGTGGCCCGCATGCTGGACAGAAATCGGCTTATTCTCCATGACTTCCGCAATGGAGTGCAACCCATTCTGCTCTACGTGGCCGCCACCTGTGTCCTAATTCTTCCAGCGGATTTTTCCACCGCAGCCATCCTAGGCGTCGTTTGCTTCTTGCTCATGGCCATTGCGGGGGTTTCCCTTCGAAACTTGGCCATCACATCAGGCTTTGGGGCCATGTCAATCCTGACCGTCATCGGCCTTGGCGCGATGGCACCGGGACTCTTCCCACGCTTTAGCACTTGGGTCGCCCGGGCAACCGGCTTCCTCGGGGGAGAGGGAGGGTCCGACT
>CAXHAW010000003.1:0-21802 GCA_964014525.1 uncultured bacterium | reverse complement strand
ATTCCGTGAAGTCTCGTGGGCTCGGAGATGTGTATAAGAGACAGAGCGCATGCTGGACGCCGCGAGATTCTCGGGACTGCAGACAGTGGATCATTTCAGGGTTCTCAATCTGCGCGGGGCGTTCAGTGATGCAACCACGAGTTATTTCCACAGGAGCGTGGGGGGATATCACGGGGCCAAACTCCGCCGTTACCAGGACCTAATCGAAAGGGTATTGCAACCCGAACAAGAGGCATTTGCGTCCAAAGCCAATGGTCAAGGTTTGGATGCGGCGTTGTCAGCCATGCCGGTGCATCACATGCTCAATGCGCAGTACATCGTCTACGACCCTGCTCAACAGCCCATCCAGAATCGAAATGCACTCGGCAATGGATGGTTTGCGTCGGGGTGGACAATGGCAGATGGCGCTGAGGCAGAGGTAGAGGCACTGCAGTCCTTGAAGGGCTCCCGTGAGGCGGTGATTCCACAGGAGCATGCGGACGCATTGGCCGGTGTGGTTCCGGGTGCTGCAGATAGAGGACAGGTTGTGCTTGCGGAGTTCACGCCAGATTGGCAGCGCTATCAGGTCCAAGCTCCTGCCAAGGGTCTTTTGGTGTTCAGCGAAATCCACTACCCGGAGGGCTGGGTCTTGACCATTGATGGCGAGCCGGCTGAGTTGTTGCGTGTGAACTATGCTTTCCGGGCCGCGGTGGTTCCCGAGGGCGCCCATGCGGTGGAGATGCGCTTCGAGGTGCCTTCGTTGACGACGGCCCGAACAGTGGCGTCGATGGGCAGTGTGCTCATTTTGCTGGTCTTATTGGGCAGCCTTTGGGCCGCATACACCGGTCTCGGGCGGGTAGAGGAAGCTGAAGTCAGTTGAGCCGGTAGCCTTCTTCTGACCACCTTTTGAGCCATTCCGAGCGCCAGGCGCGACGCGGCTTGAACGAGCGCGGTGGACTTCTCCTGATCATCCACCGTATGATGGGCATGGCCAGAGGCAATCGAATGTGAACCCAGGTTGACATTGAAACCGGCAGCGCGCCGATGGTGCTTTTGATTTCCAGCGCCGTGCGGCCCATGACCACGCGACGTGCACCACATTGGATGCCCCATCCGATGAACTCGATCAGCATGCGCTGGTAGAGCGCGTACTCCTTGTTGAGTTCGGGATCGAACCCCACGAAATAGGCTTCGATGGTGCCGCCGTTATTGCTCTTTTTGGAGGCGCCAACGGTGCCAGTTCCGGCATGATGGAGGCCGCAATGGAATCCGACGAGCTGGCCTTCAAAGTGGTGGGTCACCAACAAAAAATCGCCTCCCCATTCCTCTGCCAATCTGGCGAAATCATCTTTTTCTAGCCCGCCCATGACGATGCTCGCACGCCCATACACACGGCGGTACATCGCGATGAGTTCCGGTCCCATGGCCCGCAGCTTTTCTGGGTCAGTGATCCGATCCAATGCGATGTCAGCATTGCGGGCAATGATGCTGCGGACTTTGGTTCGGGCTTTGGTCCGAAGGGCTTCCATCCATTCGTCCTGGCTGGTCCATTCCGGATCCAATGGCGTCACCATCAATGGATCAAACGTGGCCCGTTGCCACTTTTTGGACCAATGGGGTTGGAGTGCAATGTCTTGGTCGTGGCCGAAGTCTTTGGCCATCCACACCCTGCTTCCCCAATGGCGGGCACATTCTTCAAAGGCGCGTTCGGTGAATTGGACCCGGGCCGCAGGGGGAATGTTGGGGCTCCAGCGCAAGGCGTGTTCACCTGTGCCGAGGCTTTGGCCCGCCACGAGCGTGCGGAAACGAAAAGGCTGCCCGCCGGGGTGCAGGATTTTCATCAGAATTTTGACGCCAATGGAGACGTTCATGTGCTCTTCTGGAGAGCGGGACTCGGTGAGCACGGATTGCATGTGGATTCCGCCCAAGCACGTTCCTGTCGGGCTCATCAAGAGTCCGATGCGGCAGGTCACCTTCGTTTGTCCTGCCATGGCTCGGAGATAACGAGGGTCTGTATATGCGGATGCGTTGGGAAGTGCATTCCATTGTTCCCATGGCACAATCGTTATGTCGTCAAACCATGTCCAGTGCGCGCCGCTGAGTAGCAGGGGCGTCTCTGCCTGTGCGGTGTTTGCAGTTGTGTGGCTTGCCGAGGTCATGGTGTGCGCGGGCGCGAAGCTATGACCCACAGGCGCGCTTGAAGTTCAATGCAGCAAACGATTGATGCAGGCAGCAACGTCAGAAGTCACCGCCATCAAACCCGCTGTTTCCACCGCTCCGGTCATATCCGCCTTTGCCCCGGCGCTGCCCGGGTTCCAACTTGCCGAATGTCCACGTGAGGGAAGCATAGACGAACCGGGATTGGCGCTTGAACGTGCCGTCTTGGAAGAAATCGCGGCCCTCTGAGGTGTAGGTCCATTGGCGTTGATCGAAGACATCGCTGACCCGCAAGGAGGCGCGCAGCTTTCCGTCGTAGAAATCCCGATTGACTGCTGCGCTGTGGGAAATATAGCCGGCGAAGGTGCCTTGGGCATATTCGGCTGGTGCGCGGTATCGGCCATCAATTTGCACCTTCCAATCGCCTTTCACCAGCGCCGAAACTTGGTATCCTGCGTTTCCTTGGAAGCCATTGTTTCCGAGGTCGGGGGCGAGGTTGGATCCGTCGGTGCTTTGATAGTAAATGCTGCCATTGAGGCGGACTTGTATGGCGCGCCCCCTTCGCCACATGGCCACCATCTCCAATCCTGAATTGCTCTGGCGCGCAAGGTTGACGAAACTGCGGTATGCGATGCCTGCGTCGTCCACCTCGATGAACCGCCGGATCACATCCCGGGTGGTTTTGTAGAACAGAGAGGTGGTCAGGGTCAGCGACTTCGTGGTCAGTTGGTGACCGAACTCTAGGCCGTCTGTGTACTCAGGCCGGAGGAACGGGTTGCCGTAGCGCAGGTTTCTCGGGTCTGCGTTGTCCACGAACGGATTGACTTGCCGTCCCCGGGGCCGGTTTACCCGGCGGTTGTAGCTCAACACCCATTGGTTTCTGTCGTCGATGGTGTAGCTCAGATTGGCAGAGGGGTAAAAGCTGATGTAGTCGTTGATGAAGACGGCTTCGTCCCCGCCCAACTGTTCGACTGCAGCAGCGATGTCAGCGCTGTCGCCTTCCAGTTCAGCGGTGGTGTATACGACCTCGCCACGCCCCCCGACTTGAACGCCCCAAGCGCCGTACTTCCTGCCCCAAGTCGCGTAGGCTGCATGGATGTCTTCGCGATAGCGAAAGTCATAGGCTTGGGTGAACGGAACCCCAACGCTGTCGCGCTGCCAGAACCGCTGGTCCTCGTTGCTTTCCCTGAGGATGGTCTTGTATCCGAGTTCCAACTTGCCATCGTGGTCGAGTGGTTTTTCGTAATCCACTTGGAGTGTCGTGTTCCAGTTGCCACCGTCGTTGAGGTTGGCATTGGACAGGTAATTCGAATCGAGGATCTGCGAAGGCAAGTCCTGCCAGAGGGAGTCGAGGGACGTCCCCTCGCGCTGTGACCATCGGGCAAAGGCTTGCAGGGTGTGACGTTCACCGTATTTGTGCTCGAATCCAAGGTCGAGGTCGGTGGAGGCGTTGTCCCGCTGTGAAAGCCCATACCGGGTGAATCCGCCAACCGCGTCCGTGCTCCAGGTCTCGAGGTTGACCACGTCTTCCACGCCGGTGTTGTCGCCCTGATTGCTTCGGATGCCGATGTTCCACGTTGTTTTTGGGGAGGGCATCCAGTCGAGGCCCGCCCGCACGTTCCAGCTCTGGTTCTGGTTGTCGGCAAAACTGTTGGAGAACAGCGTGCTCAGGGAGTCGTGCGCTCCACCGAGGTCTCCGCCGAAGCTTTGGCGTCGTTCGCTGTCCCCACTTCGGTAGTTGTTGCGCTGATTCCAGCCGACGTTAAAGGAAAAGTTGAGTTGTTGACCTCGCATGTTTCCGTTGACAGAACCACTGTGGTTCTGATCAGAGCCCCATGTGACGCTCACTTGTCCGTGCTTTCCCTCCAGCTTGTCTTTTTTTAGGATGATGTTCAGGATGCCTGCCACGCCTTCTGGGTCGTATTTGGCGGTGGGCGACGTGATGATTTCAACGCGGTCGATGCTGCTTGCTGGAATCTGTTCGAGCAGGCTTTGGGTGGCCGATCCCGTGAGGCCGCTTGGTCGCCCGTCGATTAGAATGGTGACGTTTCCCGATCCGCGCAGGCTGAGGTTCCCGTCGATGTCGACGTCCACGCTCGGGACGTTTCGCAGCAGCTCTGTTGCCGTGGCCCCTGCGCTGTTGAGATCGTCACCAACGCGAAACACCTTCCGGTCGATCATCATCTCCAGCGTAGAGCGCTGCTCCACGATTTCTGCTGCTTCCAAGGCTTGGACGTTGGGTTCAAGCTGGATCAACCCGAGGTCCTGTTGGATTCCCCCGCGGGGATTGAGTCGGATGTCACCGACGGTTTTGGACACGTAGCCCATGAATCCGATTTGGGCGCGGAACCGACCGATTGGAATCTCCGTGATGCGAAAGCGCCCTTTGCTGTCGGTGACCCCACCGGTAATGACCTTGTCTTGGTCAAAGGCGAGGATGCTGATGGTCGCAAATTCAATGGGTTTTCCCGAGGAGAGGTCCTGAACCTCACCGAACACCACACCGATTTTTGGACGCTCGCCTTGGGGTCGGCCACTGCGATTGCCTCCTCCCGGGCGCTGGGCGGAAAGGCCCAGTGAGGTGGACAGGGCCAGAAAGACCAAGAGCAGGATTCGGTGGGTCATATGGACAGAACGTGTGTGGTTCATCAAAGTTCAATTCTAAAGTCGCATTGCCATTGGGTTTTCAAGGGGTAATGGGCCGAAACGTGAAGCTGAATGTGCGATCGGTATAGGGCAGTTGGTAGTTGTCCAGTGGCAGGGCTCCCCAGCTGTTGATGCACCCGACGCCAGAGGAGACGCCATCGAGGTCAAGGTGGACTTCCTCTGTTGGTTTTAGCAAACGAAAGTGGGCTTGGGTGGTCTCTTTTCGGGGCCCGGAGTCGAGTTGATCTGGACTGTAGTGGAGGGCTGAGAAATCGAAGGTCCCATTTGCGGTGAATTCTAAACCCATTCCATTGTCGTCGGTCAGGCGCACCCATCGGGTGTCGGTTCGGGACCCGTTGTATTGGGGGCGTGCGTAGGGTGTGACCAAATCGGTGACGTTCATTGAGTGGATACCCAAAAAGGCGGCTGATTTCCGATCTGAAGTCGATTCCATGGGGCCGCGCCCATACCAATTCACGCGTTCCCATTGACTTGGCAGGACCCAGTGTTGTCCAAACCGGTACATGCCGGGATGTTCACCGGTCAACGCGTCCAGCGACTGTTGGACACGGACCGTGCCGCCTGCGTCTACCGTGTAGGCGATGCGGAGTGTGGCATGTCCATCGAGCAAGGCGTGTTCGAAGGCGACCGTGAGGGCGCCACTGCTTTCGCGACTTTGGGAGAGCTCGGCGGGCACACTTGCGTCTAGCGGGTCTCGCCAAGGGGCCTTCTTTTCTGGTGTCTGCGCACCATAGTCGTTGTCTACGGGCGGGCGCCAGAAGTGGGGTTGGGCGCCGGAAATGACCAGGTCCCGTCCGTCTACTTGGTAGCCGATGATGTGTCCAGTTTGGCGATTGAGCGTCAAGTTTCCCCGGTCAAATGAGAGGACGAGTGCACTGCCTTGGAGGGCGAGGTCGACCCGTCCCCGGGCCATGGGCAATGGTTTGGGGTCTGGTGCATTGTTGATGAATTGGTTGCGTCCGAGGATGTGTCCCGCCGGGAGCAGGGGCTCGGATTCTGCGAGTCTTGCTTCGAGCGTCAGGACCTTTTCACAGTTGCGGTTGGCATGCAAAGGCTTTCCGCCGGTGGCTTTTGCCAAGTCAATGGTGGTCACCTGGCCTGCTTGAATGCGTTGGTTTTCCATCACGAAGGTTCGGGTCGGCCGGCCATCGCAGAGCGCGGTGGTGTGGATGTCCACCACGGCTTCACGGAACACGAACTCACTCGACAGTTGATAGGTGTTTCCGGTTGTGTCCGCCCTCGAGAAATGGAGCGGTTGTTGAACGTGTTGCGCTTCCAGCATGTGGGGATGAGGTGACCCATCGGCCATCAGGAGACCGTTGTTGAGGAAGTTGTGGTCGCTTGGCGTCCCCTTGGGGCCGAAATCTCCTCCATAGGCGAGATACGGTTGGCCTTTGTGTTCATCCCACAGCCCTTGGTCCTTGAAGTCCCAGATGAAGCCGCCTTGGAGGCGATCATGGGCCCGATAGAGGTCCCAATATTCTTTGAAACCACCTAGGCTGTTGCCCATCGCATGGGCATACTCGCACTGGATCAATGGGCGCGGATCGTCCTTTTGATTGGCAAACCATTCGAGGTGTTCGAGCCCTGCATACATGGGGCAGTAGACATCGGTGTTCCAATCGCGTTCTGCCCGCTCGTAGGCAATGTATCGGGTCGGATCTGTGTTTTTTATGTATTCGTAATTGGCGTAAAAATTGACCCCATTTCCGGCCTCGTTCCCCATGGACCAACAGATGATGGACGCGTGGTTGCGGTCGCGTGCAATCATGCGTTTGGTTCGCATCAGGTGGGCTTCTGCCCATTCTGGTTGGTTGCCGAGTGTGCGGTCCAAATCATAGCCCATGCCATGGGATTCGATGTTGGCTTCATCATAGACATAAAGGCCATATCGGTTGCACAGGGTATACCAATAGGGGTGGTTGGGATAGTGGGACGTCCGAACCGCATTGAAGTGGTGCGTTTTGAGTGCGCGGATGTCGGCTTCCATGGTGGCTTTGTCGATGACGTGGCCAGTTTCGGGGTGGTGTTCGTGTCGGTTGGCGCCCTTGATCAAAATGGGCTTTCCATTGACCTTGACCAAGCCGTCTTCTATGCGCACATCGCGGAAACCGATTTCGAGTCGGGTGGCTTCAAGGGATTGGCCTTTTTCGTCGAGCAATGACACCGTCAAGTCATGGAGGTCAGGCGTTTCGGCGGTCCATCGAGCGACGTCGGGGAATGGCTCCCGCCAGGTGATTTTTGCGGTGTCTCCGGTTGCGACGGAGACCGGCAAGTCGACAGACGCGAGGCTGCGCCCGTTCCGGTCGACGCCGCACCGGAGGGTGCCTTGAAAGGGGCCCTTTCCATGGTGTGCGACTTCCGTGGTGACCTTGAGGTCGCCCGTCAGGAAATTGTTTTTGAGCCCGGCGTCGACCACCACATCGGCGATGTGGGATTGGGGCCGGGCATGGAGCCAGACCTCCCTTTCGATGCCGGACAGGCGCCAGAAATCTTGGCATTCGAGGAAGCTGCCATCGCTCCAGCGGTAGGCCTCTATGGCGAGGGTGTTGGTGCCTGATTGTACCGCTTGGGTGATGTCGAATTCGGCAGGGAGTTTGGACCCTTGGCTGTACCCGATGCGCTGTCCATTGACCCACAAGAAGAAGGCGGACTTGACGGCGCCAAAGTGCAGCGCGATTCGGTCCTGCTTCCATCCTTTGGGCAGGGTAAAGGTTCTGCGATAGCTCCCCACGGGGTTCCATCCATCCGGTATGTCGGGAGGCGTTGGGGTCTCGTTCCAATAAAACGGATAGGGGTGGTTGGTGTAGATCGGTGTGCCGAACCCTTCGAGTTCCCAGTTGGCTGGAACGGGGATGACGTCCCAATCGGAGACATCATAGGCGGGGTCCTCAAAACCCAAGGGTCTTTTTTCCGGTGTGGGGGACCAATGGAATTTCCAGACCCCATCCAGGGATCGGTATCTGCCTTCTGTGTCCGGTCCTTCCACTGAGGCAGCGGCTGGATTGTCGGCCGTGTAGAAGGTGCTCCTTGCGGGAAGTTTGTTTTCCTCAACCATGGAGGGGTCTTCGATGTAGGGCAGCAGGGTTTGGGCAGCCGAGGCCAACGAAAGCAGGCTAAAGAGCAACAGGGAGTGGAAACGAAGGGGCATGCTGTACCGGGTTCGGGTGGTCGCGGGGCCTGAATTTAGCACCGCCAATTCGAGGACCGCCACCCAATCTTGTCCGCAGTACATTGTCGGCCCGGGAGCGTCAATGCCACGTGACCATCAACACCTTACGCTTTCATGACCAGTACGTTTTCGGCGCTTGATTACGCCATCTTCATCGGCTATGCCATTCTCATTCTCGGTGTGGGACTATGGGTCTCTCGGGACAAGAAGGGCCACCAGAAAAATGCCGAGGATTACTTCTTGGCCAGCAAATCACTCCCTTGGTGGGCAGTGGGTGCTTCGCTCATTGCGGCCAACATTTCTGCTGAGCAGTTCATCGGCATGTCTGGGTCGGGTTTCAAGATTGGTTTGGCCATTGCGTCTTATGAGTGGATGGCGGCGTTGACGCTCATCATCGTCGGCAAGTATTTCCTTCCCATTTTCATCGAAAAGGGCCTTTACACGATTCCCGAATTTGTGGAGAAGCGATACTCGACCAACCTGAAGACCATCTTGGCCGTCTTTTGGATTGCCCTTTATGTCTTCGTCAACCTGGCGTCGGTTCTCTACCTCGGTTCACTTGCACTAGAGACCATCATGGGGATTCCCATGATTTACGGTGTGCTTGGTCTTGCCCTTTTCGCGGTGGCTTATTCCCTGTACGGTGGGCTTTCGGCGGTGTCTTGGACGGATGTCATCCAGGTGGTGTTCCTCGTGATTGGGGGATTGGTGACCACCTACCTCGCGCTGGATGCGGTGTCCGGAGGAGCCGGCATGTGGGCCGGATTCCAAACCATCTATGATGCGGCGCCAGACAAATTCGCCATGATCTTGGACAAGGGCCATCCGGAATACATGAACCTGCCTGGGATCGGTGTGCTGGTCGGCGGCATGTGGGTGGCCAACATTTACTACTGGGGGTTCAACCAATACATCATCCAACGGACCTTGGCCGCCAAATCGCTCAAGGAGTCTCAACGGGGCATCTTGTTCGCTGCCGGCTTGAAGTTGATCCTTCCGCTCATCGTGGTGATTCCGGGCATTGCTGCATATGTGATGACCCAAGATGCGGGCGTGATGGCCAACCTGGGCGAGGCGGCTGCCAACAACACCCCCACGGCTGCCTCACCGGACAAAGCGTATCCCTGGTTGCTGCAGTTCCTCCCTTCCGGCCTCAAGGGCCTGGCGTTCGCAGCGCTCGCTGCGGCCATCGTGTCGTCTCTCGCGTCGATGTTGAACAGCACCTCGACCATCTTCACCATGGACATCTACAAGCCCTATATCAATCCTACTGCGGACGACAGGGCCATGGTCCGGACGGGTCGCATTTCGGCTGCTGTGGCATTGGCTGTCGCGTGTGTTATGGCGCCATTGCTGGGTGGAATTGATCAGGCCTTCCAGTTTATTCAGGAGTATACCGGTGTGGTCAGCCCCGGCATCTTGGCGGTTTTCATTCTCGGCTTGTTTTGGAAGAAGACGACCAACCGCGGTGCAATTGTGGGTGCGTTGGCGTCCATTCCCATTGCCATGTACTTCAAGGTGGCGCCCAAGGGATGGTCAGACAGTGCGTTGTTTTTGGAGCTTCCTTTCCTCGACCAGATGGGCCTGACCACACTGTTGACGATGGCCGTGATTGCCGTGGTCAGCAGGTCAGAGGGACAGGGTGCGGATGACCCGAAGGGCATCGTCCTTTCGAGGGGCACGTTTGCGACCGAGCCACTCTACAACATTGGTGCGTTTGCTGTGCTGACCACCCTTGCGTTCCTCTACGCATTTTTCTGGGGCTGATCAGCCAGGCCAGCCAGGGTGGACAACAAAGCCCCTGGAAAGCTCCTCCCATCCGCCGTCGCCTTCGATGACGATGGCGCAAAGCAGTGCCTTCCGGGTGCGGTTGAAATGGTCGGTCAGAACCGCCTCCAGCCGACTCCAATGCAGTGGTGGGTCGGCTGCGACGGGGTGAAAGCGACCAAGCCACCGCCCTTTGGGCAGTGGAAGGATGCGCACGTGGTCGCTGCCCATGACCTCGAATGCTTCATTGGGTTTGCACCACCAACCTGCATTGTAGTTCGGGTGAGCCCAGCGGGGGCCTTTGTGTTGGTTCAGTCGGGTGTAATGGTGAAAGAACCAGCCTTTCATCAGCAGCACGGGCTGCGGATTGGCAATGCGATGTTCGGCCATGAAGGCCTTTGCGGGATCCAGTCGGCTGGCCGCCAGTTGGGTGACCAGCTTGTCCATTTTGTGTCGCAGTGTATCCTGGCGTCCGGAAGGGCCGATCCAATTCTCCCAAGCGGCGCCGTCCTCCGCCGCGAGGTAAAATTTGCTGGCGACCTCGATGTGAAGGGTTCTGCCACGACGGAGGTCGTCAACGAGGAAATCCAGTTCGCCCACCGTTTGTTTCCCCATTTGAAGTTGGATGCCTTGGGCCCGCAAACGGAAATGCGGGGAAGCATCGAGCCAGCAACCGATGAGGGCTTCGAAATGCTTTCCGAGAAGTTGCCCATTGGCTTGAAGCACTTCGGGAGGAAGGGAGGATTCACCCATCACCAACTGTGCGGCCCAATGGTCGAAGAGTGGCTGGTCAGTCTTGAGGGCGTCAGCGAACCACTCGTCTCCCAAAACTTGGAAGTTCAAATCGGGGTGTTGTGCCATGAGAGGAGCCGATCCGACAGCCCACCTGAGCCGCATCAACGCGGCGAGGGCGTCCGGCTGATTGGCCAAGGGGCCACGCCATCGTTCGAGCCAAGGGTCTTGCACGCTGCGAAATTCTACCTTCGCGGCCGAAGCTCATGCGAACAGTAGCCCAAATTCCCCATCGTGTCATGCGGATTGTCAT
This sequence comes from uncultured bacterium, assembly GCA_964014525.1. Classification (GTDB taxonomy): domain Bacteria; phylum Bacteroidota; class Bacteroidia; order Flavobacteriales_D; family Sanyastnellaceae; genus UBA8752. The sequence goes on along the minus strand of CAXHAW010000003.1, from coordinate 11,015 downwards.
CCAAGAGTGGAATGACAAGTATCACATCCAGTTTGTGTGGGGGCCGTTAGAACAAACGTATCGTCTTCCAGTTGAGGGCAGTGGTGGATTGGAGGCGGTCAAGGCGTTCGGTCAGCGACTCATGCCCGACGTGGAGCAGGTATTTTTGCAAATGAAAGCGGCGCGTGCGTCCGCATTGGATTCTGGAAATGACCCCAAGGGGACTGCGACATGATGGAAACGACAGCATCTGAGAAGCGCCAGCAACACGTGGTCGAATATCTGCTGTATGAATGGCAGATGGAGGACTTGGTTCGGGCTGTTGGGTTTGATTTGGGGGGCCTGAGGGTGCACCTCTCTTCAGCTTACGAGGGGGAACGCTTGGAGGCCGAGCTGACTTGGTTTGCGGACTTGATGCGAGATCTAAAGCGGGAGAACAAGCTGGGGGCTGGGCACCGCATGGCGTTGGATGAATTGATGGTCGAATTGACCTACCTCCACCGCACCTTGCTCGACGTATTGAAGGATGGTGAATACAAGGCTGCGGTAGACGCGGCACAGCCTCACCTGTCTGCCATGGAAGCACGGGGTGAGGCCGGTAAGTCAGAGGTGGAGTCGATGTTGATCGCCCTGTATGGGTGGCTCGTTCTCCGGATGTCCGGCAAGGCCGTTACGGCCGAGACGCAGGAATCCCTCGACCTGATTCGGGACTGTGCCAACTTGTTGGCAGCGCGCTATATCCAAATGCGCGCTGGGGAGCTGTGATTCACGCGTCCCCTTCACTGTTTATTTGGCCTGTCTTCCAGATAGGTTTCCTAAGAGTTTCTGGGAGTAGCGGGTGCTTTCGGACTTGGCTTGTGTTCGCTCAGAAATGCGCTGGGCAAGAAGAAAGCGGGCGAACCCATCCACCCATGTTCCACGGTCGGTTTCTTTTGGAATCCATCGCATGGCACGGCCGGTATCAATGAGCCCGGACAGCAGTTTGGGCTCTGGGTTTGGGGAGACCAGAAATATGGCCCTTGGGTCCAAAATGGCCTGCTCGACATTGGCGGTCACCAACACTTCAGTTGGGGCGCCATGCAATCCAGGCCAGGATTCTTCGAGTTGGACATCCAGTGCGGGCAGCACCGAATCCAATCCTTCGAACAGGTCGGGACGTGCGACGAGCGCATTGGGTAAAATCTCGATACGGAAGGTGGGGGAAGTCAACACCATGGGCACCCATACGGAGGAGGGTGCAAAAGGTTTCAATGGGGTTGCGGTTTTTTCGGCGTCCACCGGAGCAAGTGGATAAGCCTTCAGTTGGAGCCGCAGGGGAGGGGGTCCTTGCAAGAACTTCACTGTAATGGCCATCGCGTCCCATTGTCCTCGACTGTTTGTGTTGTCCGACCCCCAAGGGTTGGCTGATTGGCGGTCGTTTTCGCAGTCTGAATCGGCTCCTTTGGATGCGGGCAGGCTCGCCGGTCAATGGCGCGCCTGGTTAAAGTGCCAGCCGGATTTTTTTGGCCGTGAGCTAACGGATGAGCAGATGGAGTCTGCATTTACTGCGCGGAAGGCGGCGTCGCAGACGGGCCGCTATGGCACTGTGGCTTGGTACCCTTGGCGCCGACGCGGCATTCTCATTTTAGAGGAGGCGGAGTTCAAGGCGGTGCGGACCAACCGCAATCAATTGAAGATTCGCCCGGAGGAGCAGGCTGCACTCGAGGGCAAAACCGTGGGTATTGTCGGGTTGTCAGTTGGGCGGACGATTGCATTGGCCCTGGCGATGGAGCGAATCGCAGGCAAGTTGCACATCGCCGATTCTGATAGCATTGAGTTGTCCAACTTGAATCGAATGTCTTGTTCTCTTTTCGAACTGGGCATGCCGAAATGGGCCTCTGCGGCGAGGGCAATTGCCGAAATCGATCCGTATATCGACGTGCAGGTTTGGCCTGAGGGTTTCCGTCCAGAGGACATTGCTGAATTCTTGGATGGGGTTGACCTGGTTGTGGACGCCTGCGATGGCCCCGATGCAAAGGCGCTCCTGAGGTTGAGTGCGCGAGACCGTCGCATTCCGCTTGTCATGGAAACCAACGACCGCGGCCTTCTGGATATTGAGCGATATGACTTGGAGGAGACCACAGATTTCCTTCACGGGCGTGTCACGGCCGAACAGCTCACTGAATTGGCGCAGGGCGGAACGTGGACCCAGGAGTGGCTCGATGCGTTTGTGGACCTTTCCTCCATCAGCCCGCGTGCTTTGGACAGTTTGTCTGAAGTGGGCAGAACCCTTGCCGGATGGCCCCAACTGCACAGTGAGGTCGCCCTCGGAGCAGGGGCAGCCGCTTCCATCATTCGGCGAATCCTCCTGGGGGAGGCGATCGCCGACCAACGTCTCCGTTTCGATTTGAATGAGCAGCTCTCCGTCGCACATACCGCGTGAGTCAGTGGACATCGCCCGCACGTTGCGGGAGGTGACCCTTCACATATTTCGCTCCTCGGAAGATGCCGACTTGTCTGCACGATTCGCTGAAGGACACAAAGCAGTGCTGCGTGCTGCGGGCATTCGGAACTTGACTTCATTTGGAAAGGATTGGCTGGGCGATCCCGATACGACGCTGTTTTTGCTGACATGTGATGACGATGAGACGTTGCTCAGTGGCATGAGATTGCAGAGGCGAAACGTGCCGGGTTCGCTTCCGATGGAACGCGCCGTTGCTGAGGTGTGTCCCGAGCTTCAGGTCTATCTGGACGAGCGCCAGAGTGAGGGGTGTGGCGAGTTCTGCGCCCTCTGGAGCCGGCGCGAAGCCGCTGTGGCTGGCATTGGTATGCTGCCGATGGCGTGCTTGGGATTGGGGCTGATGCCGCAACTGGGCATCCAGCATGGATTCGCTTTCATGGGAACCAACATGCGGCCCATCCAACGGGAGCTGGGCTTTACCCTTCTCGATCAACTGGGTGACCAAGGTGAATTTGCATACCCCACCCCGCCGATCCGCTCGGAAATCGGTCACTTTCAATATCCCGAGAGTTTGTCGGATGCCGCTGATGATGTGCGGGAGATGGCGCGCAGGGCGGCTGAGGAACCCACCCATGATCACCGGGTGGATGGCCGATTCCAAAGGATTCAGTACCGCGTAGAAAACCACATGCCGTGATGGCGCTTCGCCCGCCATATGGACGGGTATGGGTGTGGACCTTGTCTGTGCTTCTGGGGGGTCTTTTGCTTTCCGGGTGTTCTGATGTAGGGCCGCGGAACGTGGATGCATTGACCTTGGAGGTCTTGCATGATCCGGGAGGAAATTTGAGGGCTGAAGAGGTCCACCTGCGGCTGGCGGCCTTGGACACCTTGGTGGGAGAGCGGCCCAACTTGGGTTCTCTGTCGGACGCCATGTGGATCCGCGTGTCGGGTTGGCAGGGCGCCCCGAGACAGGCCAGAATCATTCTGGACAATCCGACCTTGGATTCGATCGAGGCGCTGGTGATGGACGGGCCTCGGGTTCTGCTCCGCAAGGAAGCGGGTGCGGCATTCGGCCAAGTGGACGATTTGATTCCCACGTTTTCATTGCCGCTCAACGAATCGCATGACCTGTGGTTCCGGGTGCGAAGCGCCAAACCGTTGGTTTTGCCATTTTCCTTGACCCACGAGGACCGCGTGGCCTCGCTTCGGGAAAAGCGTGACCTGGCGGTGGCCCTCTATACGGGGATCGTGCTGGCCATTCTCATCTACAATTGTTTCTTGGCCTTCAGCACTGGCCAGCAGGCCTATTTCAGCTACACATTTGTGGTGTTGACTGTCGGTTTGGTGCAATGGGGTTTCAATGGTTACGACCGGTTGATTTGGGGCCACATCCCGTGGCTCGCGAGAAACGGTCTCACGATGACAGGAGCAGCTTCTGGTTTGGCAGCCTTGTCTTTTGCTCGGGAATTTCTCGAGGTGCGCAGGTATACGCCGCGATGGAACCGGGTCATCAATGCGTTGCTCATCGTCTATGGCTCAGCCATGTTGGTTGCATTGCTCGGCTTTCCGATTGTGGCATACAACCTTGTGAACTTGGGCGCCCTCTCTGCGCCAGCCATGTTGCTTCTGTCGCTCATCAGTTGGCGGCGGGGAAACAGCCCGGCCCTTTGGTTTTTCGTGGCATGGCTGATTTTCATCGCGGCGGTCACCATGCAGGCTTTGCGTGATTTTGGGGTGCTGGCATCAACGCCATTCACTGCCCTTTTGCTTCCCTTGGGAACGGTGCTTGAAATGTTGTTGTTGAGCTTTGCTTTGGGCGATCGAATCAACTTGCTCAAGCGGTCGAGCGATACGGCCAATGCCAAGGCCCTCGCTGCTTCATTGGAAAACGAAAGGATTGTCAAACAGCAGAATGCTGAGCTGGAGGAGCGTGTCGCGCAGCGGACTGAAGCGCTGGCTTCTGCCAATGCTGACTTATCCGGCGCACTCGATGAGTTAAAGGGTGCACAGGATCAGCTGATTCAGACAGAAAAACTGGCCTCCTTGGGACAAATGACGGCGGGCATCGCTCACGAGCTCAATAACCCAATCAACTATGTTCAAAGCAATGCGACATCGCTGCGCAGGGACTTGGAAGAGCTCATCGAGATTGTGGATGCGCATTCTGATGCGCTGGCTGCATTGGCCAAAGGGGCGTCGGGTGCAGAGGGGCTGACTGAGGCAGCTCGGGAAAAAGCGCGGAAACTGGATTTGGGATTCTTGAAGGAGGAAAGTCGACAGTTGATTTCGGGCATTTTGGAGGGGGCGGATCGAACGGCTCGGATTGTGGGTGGACTGCGGGTCTTCGGCCGCATGGACGGAGACAAGCCAGTGGAGGCCTCCTTGTCGGACCTATTGGAGGCCAGCATCACTGTTTTGGGTGACCGGGCCCGGAGTCGGGCTCAAATTGAAGTGAACCTCTCCGAAGGTGTGCCGCCTCTGTATTGTCAGAGTGGCAAATTGAGTCAGGTCTTCATGAACATCATTGTCAATGCGGTTCAGGCGACAGAGGTTCGATGGGAGGAGATCGAAGACCGGAAGGTGAGTGTTGAATTGGATCGGGTCACGGATGCCCGAGGAAAGTCGAGTGCCATCATCGTGAAGGTTCGGGACAACGGAACTGGAATGGATGAGGAAACACGGCAGCGGATTTTTGATCCCTTTTACACGACCAAAGAGATTGGCAAGGGCACGGGATTGGGATTGAGCATTGTCAAGGGCATCCTCGATGACCATGGCGCTACCATCCGGGTCGAAAGCCGGTTGGATGAGGGGACGGCGTTTATTTTGACCTTTCCCCTTGACATCATGACCAACCCCAATTCGGAGGCGGCTTGACCGCGTATTGAACAGACCATGGCAGAGGACATCATACGCGTACTGTACCTCGACGATGAGGAGCCCAACCTGTTCTCATTTAAGGCGGCCTTTCGCCGGGATTTTGAAGTGCACACTTGCGATGAGCCGCACAATGCGGTTCGCATGTTGGACGAGCACGAGTTCCATGTGGTTCTCAGTGACCAGCGCATGCCCAGGATCAGCGGGGTAGAATTCTTCGAACTCATCATGCCGGATCACCCGGACATTTCTCGTGTGCTGGTGACCGGATATGCGGATACGGATGCCGTGGTGGACGCCATCAACAAGGGACAGGTCTACCGTTTCGTTTCCAAGCCCTGGAATGAGGAGGAGCTGCGCAATGTGATCAATGCGGCCTATGCTTTGAATCGGGCCCGCGTGAGCAGTGCGCTGCAGGGGCACCATGTCTTGTCCGCTCTAGATGGTTTCGCAGAGAAACTCGGGAGATGTGCTGCCGACCTTGCTGCTGGCGGAGCGGGAGCGGCTTCTTCAGTGGGCGCTGAATTGCGCACCCTGCAGAACCAAATGGTCGAAGAACGCGTCCGCTATGGCAAGTGGATGGAGGAGCAGAAGGCCAAGTCCTGAGACCCTTAGGAATGTCTCCTACAAACCTTTGCCCTCCATCTTCCGTAGTTCAGGTACATGTCCTACAATTTGGAGTTTTGGTTGGTCGATGACAATGAAATCGATCGCGTGGTCAATGGCCGTCTCATTGAAGCGGCGATGAATTCTTCTGTGCGCAAATTCAAGGATGGCCCGTCATTCTTGGAAGCGCTCATGGCCGATTCCGGCGTTGAGGAAGATGACATGCGTCCTGGATCGGCATTGGCCGAGGGGCGCTTGGTCATTCTGTTGGACATTTTGATGCCTGGCATGGATGGTTTTGGGGTCCTTGAACGTTTGGAATATGTGCCCAATTCTGCAATGAAGGGCTTGACTGTGTTCATGCTCAGCGCTTCATTGGACCGAGAGGACTTGGAGCGAGCAGAGGGTCACCCCATTGTGGAGGCCTTGTTGCCGAAGCCTCTGGATGTCCACCAGCTTCGCGGGTGGACGGAACAGAGTCGCCTCACGGATTCTTGAAGTGCGTTTTGGCCTGATGGTAGGACGTCAGGTTGCCCGATGAGGTCCGGGTATTTTGTTTGATTTGTGAGTGGTTATCTTTTTGTAAATGAATGCCTTATATTGGTTTTTGTAGCAAATTGAAGCCCGCTCATTATGGATGCATTTGGAACTTTCGCTCTCGTCCCACGGCGGGCCTTTTTCCGAGTTGGAATTGCCCTTTTTGCCTTCTTGGCCCTTGAAACAGCATATTCCCAATCTCCAGATGTCCAAGTCGTTGGTGCGGAGGAGGTGTCTTCATCCTTTCGAGGGATCACAGGACGATTGGACGCGTATATCCAAGATGCGGCGCGGTTAGATGTGATTACACGTCCAAGCAAAGTGGGCTACCAGCCCAAAGAAGATTGGCCGCTTCACCCCAAAACGAATCCGAACGCACTGCCCCTTGGTGAGGACCCTGTGTTGCAAAGGGATTATCCCCAAGCGGTTCCTCGAGGATTAGATTCCCTGAGCAAATCGAGTAACATGCCGCTGGGCGTCAATATTGATGGATTGTCCTCTGGGAGTTTGCCCCTAGACCCATCGATGGATGTGGGTCCCAACCATGTTATACAGATGATCAATGGCGGTGGGGGCGCACGGATGAGGATATGGGATAAAGAAGGTTCACCTGTGACCGATGTGATTCAATTCGAGGATTTTTTCGGATTTGATTTTGGTGGAGGAGATCCAATTGTGCTGTACGATCACGCTGCCGACCGATGGCTTGTGACTGAATTCAAGAACAAGGTGGCGGGCAACACTTTTGGGCATGAGCTGTACTTGGCCATGAGCACAGGGCCGGACCCTTTGGGAACATGGTATACCTACCAGGTGTCCACGCCGGTCTTTCCGGATTATCCGAAATATTCCATGTGGTCTGATCTTTTCCTGGTGACCACCAACGAACCCAACGAGTGTGGGTTTTATGTGCTGGACCGATCGGCCATGCTGACAGGAGCTCCTTTGAATGCACAACGGTTTGATACCCCTGACGTGGGGTTGGGTTTCTTGGCGGGTGCCCCGGTGCATTGGGATGGTGATACGCCGCCACCGGCTGGAGAGAATGTCATGGCCATGCGGATGCTGGATGACGGCTGGGGTGGGGTGGCCTCCGATGCGCTGGAGTTTTGGGAATTGGACATTGATTTTGACAATGCAGCCAACAGTGTCTTGAGCTTGGTTGAAGTCCTTGAAGTTTCTCCCTTTGATTCTGAATTGTGCAGTTTCACGGGGTGGTCCTGTGTCCCTCAACCTGGGGAGGGGGTGCCGCTTGACCCCTTGCTTGAAGTGCTGATGCACCGGGTACAATACCGAAATTTTGGCACCCATGAGAGCATCGTTTGCTGCCACACCACCGATGTTGGCTTGGACAGGGCGGGTATTCGTTGGTATGAATTGAGACGAATCAACGGCTCCAATTGGGTGGTCTACCAAGAGGGGACCTATTCACCGGATACGGAGGGCCGTTTTATGGGTACTGTGGCCATGGATGACTTCGGCAACATCGCCCTCGGTTACAACCTCTCTAGTTCGACCACATTTCCATCCATACGCTTTACCGGTCGCAATGTGGGAGGCCCTCTGGGTCAGATGACTTGGCCGGAGGAGACGATTCAAACGGGTTCGGGGGTCAATGCCAGTTCCCGTTACGGTGACTACAACCAGATGGCGTGGGATCCGGCTTCGGGTTCGTTCTGGATGACGGCGATGTACAATATGGATGTCGCGATGACCCGAATTGCTCAGATTGAGGTTGTCCGCGGTTGCACGGATCCTTTGGCGTGTAATTATGATACCGACGCGGACGGGGACGACGGTTCCTGCGTATATCCCGGATGCACGACCCTCTTGTCCTGCAACTATGACCCTGATGCTGGATGCAATGACGGCTCATGTTGCACGGACAACTGTCTTGATTTGTCCATGCCGTTTGGTTTTTTCAATCCCATCTCCGGGACGTCCACCTTCATGGACTATTTCTTGTCGGACAGCCAGACGGGCGAAGTCATCGCCTCCGGGAACAATGTTGGATTTGAAGCGGGCCCCACGGCTGAGTTTTGTTTGGAGTCAGGTTGCTACACCCTGACGATTACAGGATATGAGGCGGGTGCATGGTCGTTGGATTTGGATCCGGTCATCTTTTTTCCTGGAATGAATCTGACCGTCGAATCAGGCACTGGGCCTGGCACGGTGAGCTTTTCCATAGGAGGAAGTGGACCCGGCTGTACCGACCCTGAAGCGTGCAATTATGACGATTCGGCAGTCTGTGACGATGGATCGTGTTGTCTTGATAACTGCGGCACGCTGATTCTTTCCGATTCTTGGGGAGACGGCTGGAATGGCGGCGTCCTGTCGCTTTCCGACGATTTTGGTTTTGAGATGGAGGTGGGGTTGGATTCGGGTGCTGGGGATACGCTTGACGTTTGTTTGCCGGACGGTTGTCTTTCTATTGGTGTTACCGCGGGTATATATCCAACAGAAATCGGCTGGAGCTTCAGTTTTGGCGGCTATTCCATTGCAGGCGGGGCTCCTTTTTCCAATTACATCACATTGGGCACGGTCATGGGGTGCATGGAGCCCGAGGCATGCAATTTCAATCCAGCGGCCACATGCCCAGACGGCAGTTGCATCGATCCAGGATGTATGGACCCTTCAGCGTGCAACTTCAGCGAATGTGCCACTTGCGACGGGGGCATCGTCTGTTCTTACGGATGCAATGGATGCATGTATCCGGATGCCACGAACTATGATCCCGATGCCACGAATGAGGACGGGACGTGCACCTTTGACTTTGCGCCTCCGCCTTCACTGTGTCAGGGGGACGTCGACAATGATGGCCAAGTGGCCGTCACCGACATCCTGATTGTGCTTGGTGAGTTTGGCTCCGTTTGCACGGAGTGAACGTGAGGGGCTTACTTGGCCAGGACCCTCCGGATGTCTAGAATCTGGTTGTCCAACTTGATCAGCATGGTCAACACGCCAGGCTCTAGGCGTGTGACTTGAACATTTGAAGAAGCGACGTTGGGCATGTGTTTGACCAACTTTCCTTCGGCGTTGTACCATTCAATGGAACTCCCCGTTGGAACACCCTGAACGTTGAGCACAGAAGCAAACGGGTTTGGGAACGTTTGAATCGGCTGTTCTCCGGTGGAGTACACATGGTTGAACTCCTCGATGGTCACCCACCACGTCACTGTGTCCACTGAAGCGCTGTTTGTGGTCAGGAGCATGCTGAGGTGGCCCTCCCCCGAAATGTTGTTGGGGTAGACGTGGCAGTTCAAATAGTGTTCGCTGGCCGCTTCGAATACGTTGGTTCCAGATTCAACGCCAATCGGGTGACAATCCGGAAAGCAGAAAGAAAAGTCCCAACCATCTGGCAAATCGGCCTCTAAGACGGACCACTCCACCATGACGTCCACCATGGCATTGAAATAGGTGTTGGCCGAGACATCCGCGTCACTGACTGTCCCATCCATGAAGAGGCTGTGGTCTTCAATGTCGTGGGTCTGTGCCAGTGCAATTAGGGGCGCCGAAACAATCAAGAGGGCAAGGAAACGTAGCATGCCCCAATTTACAGCCAAACCTCTGGTTATTCGATGGTCGGGCTGCAGATGTGATTCTGCTCTCCTTGAATCAGAGGTATTTGAAGTCTTCGCCGGGATGTATGTTTTGCAGTGTCTCGTAGATGAGGCGAATGCAGTCTTCGACGTCCTGCTTGTGCACCATCTCCACGGTGGTGTGCATGTAGCGCAAGGGGAGTGAGATCAACGCACTTGGAACCCCTTTGTTGGAGTAGGCGAAGGCGTCGGTGTCGGTTCCGGTGAACCGGCTGGCGGCCATTCTCTGGAGGGGCAACTTGTTGGCTTCGGCAGTGTCGATGATGCGCTGGAGCAGGTTGTTCTGGACGGCAGGTCCATAGGTAACGCCTGGCCCTTTGCCCGCAGCCACATCGCCTTGCTCGATTTTGTTCATCATCGGCGTGTGCGTGCAGTGGGTGACGTCGGTGACAATGGCCACGTCGGGCTGGATGCGCTCGGCAATCATCTGGGCACCGCGCAGTCCGATTTCCTCTTGCACGCTGTTGGTGATGTAGAGTCCGAAAGGCAGCTTCACCTTGTTTTGCTTGAGCATGCGGGCCACTTCGGCAATCATGAAGCCGCCGGCGCGGTTGTCCAATGCTCGGCCCACATACCATTGCTTGTTGAGCAACATGAACGTGTCCTCGTAGGTCACAACGCAACCAACGTGAATGCCCATCTCTTCAACCTCTGCCTTGTCTTTGGCACCGACGTCGAGGAAGATGTTTTTGAGGGTGGGTGGCGCTTCCTTTCCTGCCGTTCGTGTGTGGATGGCGGGCCAACCGAAGACCGCTTTTACCGGGCCGTCTTGGGTGTGGATGTCGACGCGCTTGGATGGTGCGATTTGGTGATCACTCCCCCCATTTCTTCGCAGATAGATGAAGCCGTCATTGGTGATGTAGTGGACGAACCAGCTGATTTCGTCAGCGTGGGCTTCAATCACCACCTTGTACTCTGCCTCAGGGTTGATGACGCCCACCACGGTGCCATAGGTATCGACAATGTGCTCGTCGATG
>CAXHAW010000002.1:0-23254 GCA_964014525.1 uncultured bacterium | reverse complement strand
CTTCTCGGCCATGCCAGCTTTGCTCCCTTTCCACTCCACGATGGACTTCCCGGTATCCATGGTGTACTGACCGTCATCCGGCATTTTTCCGACGGCACTGACGCCACCTACTTCGCCCAAGCCACAATTCCGAAGGGCCTCCAAGAAACTTGTATATCGCTTCGATTCCCGGCAATAGCGACGCTGACCTTCATCGAGGTCCTTGCCCAGACAATCGCATGGGTTCTCAACCTCCGTGGCAGCCGCTTCATCGCTTGACTTGGACCCTGCGGATTCTCCACACGAGGTGAAGCACATCATCGCACCGGTCACAAAGACCGAAAACAATACCACACGCTTCATCAGACACCCGGGTATTCGGCAGCGTCAACTCCATCTTGTGCCTTGGTGCCTTGGGCAGGCGTCTCGATGGCGCCGTGGTCTTCCTCGTCATGGTCACCCACGCCATGGCCTCCGAGAATCGGAGCGATGACCAAACCGACCAAACAAGTCAGCTTGATGAGGATGTTCATCGACGGACCGGACGTGTCCTTGAACGGATCACCTACCGTATCTCCAGTAACGGCTGCCTTGTGGGCTTCACTTCCCTTGTAGGTCATCTCACCGTCAATCTCCACACCTGCCTCAAACGATTTTTTGGCATTGTCCCAAGCACCGCCAGCGTTGTTTTGGAAGATGGCCCAAAGCACACCACTCACGGTCACTCCCGCCATGTATCCACCAAGGGTTTCAGCTGCCCATGCGGGGTCCGCACCCAACAGCATGGGGACAAGGCCTATGATGAGCGGAAAGGCGATGGTCATGGCGCCAGGCAGCATCATCTCTTTGAGGGCTGCTTGGGTGCTGATGTCCACACACTTGCCATAGTCGGGCGTCCCTGTTCCCTCAAGAATACCGGGAATTTCCTTGAACTGTCGGCGAACCTCCTGCACCATTTCCATGGCCGCCTTGCCCACAGAATTCATGGCGAGGGCCGAGAAGACGACAGGAATCATGCCCCCGACGAACAGGGCTGCGAGTACGTTGGCCTTGAAGATGTTGATGCCATCAATCCCCGTGAATTCAACATAGGCGGCGAAGAGCGCGAGGGCAGTCAATGCGGCAGATGCGATGGCGAACCCCTTTCCAATGGCCGCAGTGGTGTTACCAACGGAATCCAAGATGTCAGTGCGCTCGCGAACCTCCTCAGGGAGCTCACTCATCTCCGCAATGCCTCCAGCATTGTCTGCGATAGGACCGAACGCATCGATGGCAAGCTGCATGGCCGTCGTGGCCATCATAGAGCAGGCTGCGATGGCCACGCCATAGAATCCAGCAAACTCATAGGAGATATAGATGGCGGCTGCAAACAGAAGAACCGGTCCAAATGTGGAGATCATGCCGGTGGCAAGACCTGCGATGATGTTGGTTGCCGCTCCAGTGGATGACTTCTGTACGATGTCCATGACCGGCTTCTTGCCAAGGCCAGTGTAGTATTCGGTCATGTAGGAGATCGCGCCTCCAACGACAAGACCAACAATGACGGCATAAAACACATTCATGCTGCTGAACGTGCGGATGCCCTCCCCAAAGAAGTCCATTTGGAGCGTCTCGGGCAGCATCATATCGATGAGGAAGAAACACGCGATGGCCGTGAGGACTATGGAGCCCCAATTGCCCCGGTTCAGAGCAGCTTGAACTTCACTTTCCTTGGCGCCATCCTGAACCCGGATCACAAGAGAACCGAGGATGGAGAAAATGATGCCAAGGGCCGAAATGACCAAAGGCAGGAGAATCGTGGACATGCCACCATAATTATCGGTGATGTTGCCCCCCATGTCATTGATGACATAGTTACCGAGCACCATGGCTGCGAGCACGGTGGCCACATATGAACCGAAGAGATCAGCACCCATGCCGGCCACGTCGCCTACGTTGTCACCCACGTTGTCGGCGATGGTGGCTGGGTTGCGGGGGTCATCCTCTGGAATGCCAGCTTCAACCTTTCCGACCAAGTCGGCTCCCACGTCGGCAGCCTTTGTGTAAATGCCGCCGCCCACACGAGCAAACAGCGCGATGGACTCCGCCCCCAATGAGAACCCGGCCAGGGCCTCAAGAATCATGGTCATGTTCTCCACTCCACTCCAGACACCGCCAGAGAACATATTGAGCAGAAGGATAAAGAGGACGCTCAGACCAAATACAGCGAGGCCAGCCACACCCAAGCCCATGACCATGCCCCCGGTAAAGGACACTTTCAGGGCGTGTGCAAGTCCAGTGCGCGCCGCCTGTGTGGTCCGCACGTTGGCTTGGGTCGCAATGCGCATGCCGATGTTTCCTGCCAATGCGGAGAAAACAGCACCAATCACAAAGGCCACGACAATGAACCAGTGGGTCGTCGGGACCAACATAGAAACGAGTCCCAACAGTGCACCAGCCACCACAACAAAGACCGCCAGGATGCGATATTCGGCGCTGAGGAAGGCGAGCGCTCCTTCTTGGATGTGGGTTGCAATCGTCGCCATCTTTTCATCTCCCGTGTTCTGGGCGCGTACCCAGCGGGACTGAACGAACATATAGATGAGGCCGACGATGGCCAGGGCGGGGACCAAGTACAGAATGTCTTGCATGGCTTGGATATGGTACCGGAAGAACCGGTGGGTCAGGTGTTAATGGGGCGCGAAGATAATGCGCGGTGAGCGCGCAGGCTCAGGCGACGTAGCTCACCTCCTTTACTGTGCGCACGACATCGGCAATCTGAGGCAGAGCTTCGTCGATTAGTGCAGGAGAAAAAGCGAAAGGTGTATCCGACTGACAGAGGCGACGAATCGGCGCATCGAGATAGTCAAATGCATGGCGTTGGACCCGATATCCAACCTCTGATGCGATGCTGGCCACCGGAAAACTTTCTTCCACAATAACGAGGCGTCCCGTCTTCTTGACGCTGGCCACAATGGTGTCGATGTCGAGGGGACGGATGGTGCGGAGGTCGACAATTTCCACATCGATGCCATCCTTAGCCAGCTCATCAGCTGCGGCGTGCACTGTTTTGAGAATCTTTCCGAAACTGACAATCGTACAGTCCGTTCCAGCGCGCCGAATGTGGGCTTGTCCGATGGGGATGAGATATTCTCCTTCAGGAATCTCTCCCTTGTCTCCATACATCCTCTCGGACTCCATCACGAGCACGGGATCCTCGTCCCGAATGGCACTCTTCAACAGCCCTTTGGCCTCGTAAGGAGTGAAGGGGGTTACCACCTTCAAGCCAGGCATGCTGGCATAAAGGCTTTCGTAGCTCTGGCTGTGTGTGGCACCGAGCTGCCCTGCTTGGCCATTTGGGCCGCGGAACACGATGGGACAACCAAACTGGCCCCCGCTCATTTGGAGCATCTTGCTGGCGTGGTTAATGATCTGGTCGCTGGCGAGAACGGCAAAGTTCCATGTCATGAATTCAACAATGGGGCGAAGTCCATTCATGGCCGCACCCACGGCAATGGCGCTGAAGCCGAGCTCGCTGATCGGGGTGTCAATCACGCGATTGTCCCCGAACTCATCGAGCATGCCCTTGGACGCTTTGTAGGCACCGTTGTACTCGGCCACTTCCTCCCCAAGGAGGAACACCCGGTCGTCCCGGCGCATCTCTTCGCTCATGGCCTCACAAACGGCCTCACGGAATTGGATCGTACGCATGCTGTTTTGGTCTAGTCCGAATATGCGGGGCGCGAAGTTAGGACTTCCTGAGCGAGTTGTTTCAGACTTGGGAAATGGGAGCCTTGGGGGGTTAACTTCGCGACCTAGAAGTGGAAATACTGCACCAAAAACTTCAATGAAAAGTCATGGAATTTCTAGTTTGTATCAGCAAAGCTCCTGACACCACAACGCGCATCGCGTTTGCAGAGGGCAACACCCGCTTCGATGAGGAGGGGGTTCAATATATCGTCAACCCATATGATGAGTGGTACGCCTTGGTGCGTGCCCTCGAGATTGTGGAATCCATTGGCGGAAAAGTCGTCATCGTATCTGTGGGAGGAGCCGACGTAGAGCCCATTCTTCGGAAAGGCCTTGCCATCGGGGCCCACGAAGCAATTCGGATTGACGCCATCCCCCAAGAGGCGGGACAAGTCGCCGAAGAGCTCGCAGCCTTCGCCAAGGACAAGGGCTTCGACGCCATCCTCTGCGGAAAGGAAACCATCGACCACAACAGCAGTGCCGTGCCTGCCATGATGGCCGAACACCTGGGATTGCCCTGTGTGGCGCTGTGCATGTCACTGGACTATGAAGGAGACAAGGCCATCATGACCCGCGAGACCGCCAACGGCACTGAAAAGGTGGGCGTGACCGGACCGTTTGTTCTGAGCGCAGCCAAAGGCATGGCAGAGCAACGCATCCCCAACATGCGCGGCATCATGGCCGCCCGGACCAAGCCGCTCAACGTGGTGCCTGCTTCCGGAGCCAGTGCAACGACCTCCATCGAGCAGTTTGCATTGCCTGCCGCCAAGGCCGGCGTGAAGCTCGTCGACGCCGATAACCCGGCAGAACTTGTCCGCCTGCTTCGCGAAGAAGCCAAGGTCATCTAACACTGAAACACCAGAATTAATGAAGTGTATCACATTCGTTCAGACCAAAGGAGGACAGGCTAGCAAAGCGAGCCTAGAATCCGCCGGTTTTGCTGCTAGAATTGGAGAGACCGTCGCTGTCGTCTCCGGTGAACTCAACGGCGACGGTGGCCTCGGCGCTGTGGGGGTATCCCGCGTGTTGCAAGGCCCCGCTGACCTCGACGACGCCCAGCTCGCGAAGCTGGTTTCTGCCGCCGCGGACAAAGAAGGAGCCAACCTCATCGTATCGGCCCAAGACCCCCTTGGCAAGGCTGTGGCAGGCCGTGTTGCTGTGCGTCTTGGTGCCGGCATCATCGCTGGTGTCACCTCTGCCCCAGAAGGTGGCAGCTACACACGTAACGTCTTCAGTGGAAAGGCAACCGCGAAAGTCAAGGGAAACACAGACAAGCTGGTGGTGACCACAACCCCCAACGCGATCGGCATGCCGGAAGCTCAGGGCGGTTCAGCAACTGTGGAGGCCTTCCAAACGGACTTAGGAGAGAACAAAATTGAGGTGCTCGAGGCCGCCCGCCCAAGTGGAGGAGACCGCGCACCCCTGCCCGAGGCAGAGCTGGTCGTTTCCGCTGGCCGTGGAATGAAGGGGCCTGAAAACTGGGGCCTCATCGAAGACCTCGCTGACTCGATTGGGGCCACGACGGCCTGTTCTCGTCCCGTGTCTGATATCGGCTGGCGTCCCCATCACGAACATGTAGGGCAAACCGGCATCGCCATCCGTCCCAACCTGTATGTGGCGGTTGGCATTTCCGGCGCCATCCAGCACTTGGCAGGCGTCAACGGATCCAAGGTGATTGTGGTCATCAACAAAGACCCTGAAGCCCCCTTCTTCAAGGCTGCTGACTACGGTATCGTCGGCGATGCATTCGAAGTGGTGCCGAAGCTGACTGCCGCTCTGAAAGCTCTCTAAGGAATCGCCTACCTTCCCGGCTCGATCACCATGAACAGATCCCTGCTCGCCGTATTCGACATCAAGCCCAGTGGCGCCACCTCCGGTGCATACACTTTGGTGTTGGAAGAGGTTGACGGCAAGAGAAAGTTGCCGATTGTGATTGGGATGCACGAAGCGCAGTCCATCGCCATCAAGCTGGAGGGTATGGCACCGAGTCGTCCGCTCACCCATGACCTCATGCAAAGCATGAGCGGCACATTTGGGATTGCCTTGGTTGAGGTGGTCATCTATGATCTCGTAGAAGGCATTTATTTCTCTCGGCTTTTGTGCGAGCGGGATGGCGAACAACAAACCATTGACGCGCGCACGTCGGATGCTGTGGCCCTGGCCGTGCGCTTTGGATGCCCTATCCATTGTGAGGACAAGGTCATGGAGATGGCTGCGATTCCGCCAGAAGGCGAAGAGGAGATCACCCCCATGCCGGAGGAAAACCCGAACGACCCGTTCAACTTGGACACACCGGAAAAGGCAATTGATCCCGAAAACGACCTGCAAGGCCTGAGCGACGATGACCTGCAGCAGGAGTTGGAGCTGGCCATTCAGAAAGAAGACTATGAACGGGCCGGTCTCATTCGGGACGAAATGGACCGCCGCAAAAGCGACTAAATGCAAGCCATTCTTGGCATCGCGGTACTGACCGCTATTCTGTGGGCCCTGTCCACGCATCGGAAGTCCACTGCTTGGAGAACGGTCTTGGGTGCCTTGGGCCTTCAATTTGCCCTCGCTATTCTCGTGCTGAAGGTCCCCTTTGTGAAGGACGCCTTCACTTGGTTGGCAGAATTGTTTGTGGTGCTTATCGGCTACACTGACCGGGGAACCGATTTCCTTCTTGGCAGTTTTGGCATGGAGGGACAGGTGGATGTTGGGCTCGAGAACTTCGCATTTCGCCTGCTCCCGACCATCGTGTTCTTCAGCGCATTCAGTGCGCTGTTGCACCACCTCGGCATCCTCCCGCTCTTCATTCGCGGCTTTGCCTGGCTCATGCGCAGGACGCTCCGTCTTTCGGGAACGGAGAGCTTGGCTGTCGCAGGAAACGTGTTCATTGGCCAGACGGAAAGCCCCCTTCTCATCCGCCCCTATTTGGACCGCATGACCCGCTCGGAGTTGATGTTGGTCATGACCGGTGGAATGGCCACCATCGCCGGTTCGGTCTTTGCCACTTATGTGGCCTTTCTGGGCGGAGATGATCCCGAAGCGCAAGCCTACTTCGCCACCCACCTCCTGACGGCTTCATTGATCTCCGCTCCTGCTGCCGTGGCGGCGGCAAAACTGCTCGTGCCCGAGACCGACATGCAGTCCGCAGAAAATGTGGAACTGGTGAAATCAGACGCTGCCAACGTCCTTGAAGCCATCACCAATGGCACCCGCGATGGCCTGGTCTTGGCGGCCAATGTTGGCGTGATGCTTCTCGTTTTCACAGCGCTTGTCTACATGTCCAATGACATTCTGGGTTGGGTCGGTGGATGGACGGGACTCAATGAGATGATTGCTTCGGAGACGCGGTTTGACGCATTGAGCATGGAGTTCATCCTTGGCTACATCGGCGCCCCTCTGGCGTGGCTTGTCGGCGTGCCCATGCAGGATGCCGTTCTGGTCGGCCAATTGCTCGGCGAGAAAACGGTGATCAACGAGTTCTATGCATACGTCACCCTCATGAACATGAAGGAGGCGGGAGACTTCGTGAATGAGCGCAGCGTGCTCATTGCCACATACGTGCTGTGTGGCTTCGCCAACTTTGCCTCGATTGGAATTCAAGTCGGGGGAATCGGTGTGCTGGCCCCTTCCCGACGTTCGGACTTGGCCAAACTCGGTTTCCGCGCCTTGTTGGGGGGCACCGCAGCGTGTCTGCTGACCGCATGCGTGGTCTCCATACTCGCCTAAGGCCTTCACATCGGATTATCTTTGCCACATGAAAGTGGGCATCATCATGGGCAGCAAGAGCGATTTGACCGTTATGCGTGAAGCAGCGGAAATCCTGACCGAGCTCGGCATCGAGCACGAAATGACCGTCGTCAGCGCGCACCGAACTCCGGACCGAATGGTCCAATATGCGCGGTCTGCGCGTGATCGCGGCCTTGGCGTCATCGTTGCAGGAGCCGGAGGAGCCGCCCACCTTCCCGGCATGGTCGCGAGCCTCACCAGCCTCCCTGTGGTCGGTGTGCCCGTCAAAAGCTCCAACAGCATTGATGGCTGGGACAGCATCCTGAGCATCCTCCAAATGCCCTCTGGGATTCCCGTGGCAACAGTGGCACTCAATGGTGGACGCAATGCAGGCCTTCTAGCAGCGCGCATCCTCTCCTCTTCTGATGCAGAGCTTGCAAGGCGTCTGGATGCATATGCCGACGGGCTCCGCAACAAGGTGATGGGCACCATAGAAAACGTGGAGGCTGAAGGCAAATCCATCGCCCGCCAATGAGCCGAGTTCGAAAGACGAAGGTGCACGATCCGAAAAGCCTGCCCGTCAAAGACAGGTATGCCCTTTTGGTGGGCACGGTGGCACCCCGGCCGATCGCGCTGGCGAGCACTGTGGATGCGCATGGCCAGCCGAACCTCGCCCCCTTCAGTTACTTCAATGTCTTTTCCATCGACCCCCCGATGCTGATGGTGGGGCCCACCCTTCGCGGCAGGGACGGGACCGTGAAAGACACCCTAGCCAATGCTCGAGAAACGGGCGAGATCGTGATCAACCTCGTGGACCACGCCATGGTCGAGGGCGCTTCGCTCTCCAGCAGCGACTACCCGTCTGACGTGGATGAGTTTGCCAAGGCGGGATTCACTCCGGTCGATTCTGAGACCGTCACCCCCTCGAGGATTGGAGAGGCTCCCGTGAGCTTTGAATGCACGGTCACGCAAATTCTGGAACTGGGAACCGGTCCCGGAGCAGGCCACACGCTGGTCTGTGAGGTCCAACGGGTGCACATCGCCGAGGATGTCTTGGGCGAAAATGGCAAGCCTGATGCCCAAGCCATCGACTTGGTTGGCCGTTGCGGCGGCAACTTCTACGTGCGTGCTTCGGGTGATGCCCTCTTTGAGATTCCCAAACCCACAGGCCAAGGCCTCGGTGTCGGTGCAGACGCACTGCCCCAAGAGGTCAGGGACACTGGAATGCTGAGTCTCAACGAGTCAGCGCGACTGGGCGCCGCTGTGGAGATTCCC
This sequence comes from uncultured bacterium, assembly GCA_964014525.1. GTDB lineage: Bacteria > Bacteroidota > Bacteroidia > Flavobacteriales_D > Sanyastnellaceae > UBA8752. The sequence continues at coordinate 14,557 of CAXHAW010000002.1, read as the reverse complement.
GATGAGACCGAGGTCAATGAGCACAAGCTTATGGAGCTGTCGGATATTTTCATGGCGCATGAAGATGACCCCACCGCCCTCGAAGCCGCGCTCTTTGCCGAAGCAAAGCAGCGCCTTGAACAAGGCGATGTTGATGGGGCGTGGAAGACCTTGCTCGCGTACAACCCGGGTTGACGGTTGGACGAGCGATATTCGCCCCATGAGTTACGAGATGAAAGGGACAGTGAAGCGTCTATATGACGTTTGGAAGTCCGATACGAGCGAGTTCTACAAGCGAGAGTTCGTGATCACCACTGCGGAGCAGTATCCCTCCGATGTGAAGTTCTCCGCCCTGAAGGAGAAGTCAGACCAATTGAACGGCATCGCGCAAGGTGACCAGGTCAGCGTCAAGTTTGACATCAAAGGCCGGGAGTACAACGACCGCTACTATGTCGATCTGAACGCCTGGCGCATTGAAAAAATGGATGCTCAGGGGGCCACCGCTCCTGGAGAGGGCGCAGCAGAGCCTGCCGCGGCCGGGGCTGGTGTTCCTCCTGCTCCGACCCAATTCCAACCTTCAGCCCCCGCTGCTGGAGACAAAGACGACCTACCGTTCTGATCTGGAATCCCGCATGAGCGCGGATTCCGACACCCACAAGGGGGACCGATTTGCTTGGGTTCCCTCTCCGCTCGCCATCGCCCTCGGCCTCACGGCCGTTACGGCGGTGGCGGCGTGGGTTTTGGGCGCCGATATAGAAACCACTGCCACAGCCTGGCGGGATGGTCTTTGGAACAGACCCCTTCTGGTCTTTGCTTTCCAAGCGGCGTTCATGCTCGTCCTCGGCCATGCCCTTGCGCTGAGTCCGCTTGTCGATCGTGGCATCCAACACGCAGTCAAGTTCGCCGGCACAACCAACGCCCGAGCTGCTGCCGTTGTGGCGGTTATCGCCTGTTTGGCTGGCTGGATCAACTGGGGCCTCGGGCTGATTGTCGGGGCGGTTCTGGCGCGAAAGGTGGGCGAGCATGCCACCGAGCGCGGACTGTCTCTGCACTACGGACTCATCGGTGCAGCAGGATACTGTGGTCTGATGGTGTGGCATGGCGGACTCAGTGGCTCTGCACCCATCAAGGTGGCCGAGGCGGGTCACCTTGCTGATCTGGCTGCCATCGCAGGCATTGACCCGGCACTGTTGCCGGAAACCCTTCCCCTTGGACTCACTGTCTTTTCAGCACAGAACCTGCTGACCACTGCAGCCCTGATCTTCGCGGTGGCAGCCACAGCTGCGATTCTGGGACGTCGCGTGGATCGGCAACCCCATTCTGGCCCCCGTTTACCCGCGCCTGTTGCCCTGACCGTCCCAGAGCGGATCGCTCCAGCACTGCGCATCCTCCCTGTGGCATTCGGTGCAATTCTGATCACACTCGCTGTGCGGTCCGCGCTGACCCACCCAGACCTCGCACGTCTCGGGTTCATCGATCCCGACTGGACCAACCAAACCTTGCTGGGGCTTGCCTTTCTGCTTCACGGCAGCCTCAAGCGCTTCCTCACCGCCATCGACGCTGCCATTGGTGGCACATCGGGGATCCTCATTCAGTTCCCACTCTACTTTGGCATCATGGGCATTATGAGCGGGACTGGCCTTGTGGAGGCTTTGTCCATGGCGATGGTCAGACTCTCCACCCCTGCCACCTTCGAGTTGTGGACCCTGCTCTCTGCGGGAATCGTCAATGTATTTGTGCCCAGCGGTGGAGGCCAATGGGCCGTCCAAGGCCCCCTGCTGCTCCGCGCAGCCCTTGACCTCGGGGTTCCCCTGGATCGAACCGTTCTGGCCATGGCATACGGAGACCAGCTCACCAACATGCTGCAGCCATTTTGGGCCCTTCCCCTCTTGGGAATTACAGGGCTGTCGGCCAAGGACATTCTGCCATACACGCTGCGCTTCATGGCAGCCGGAGCGGCCACCTGCCTTCTGCTCATCCTCCTTTTCTGATTGCCCAGCTTGGGCCAAACCCACGTCAGTCAGACGCCCATCGGCGCGAATCGAAATGCGGTTTTTTTTGCCTTTGTTGATGGATGGCAATGGGATTCCTGACGATTGTCAACTCAGCCAGCACACCATGGCTGCACTTTTCGGGACGTTCGCCTTTCACCTCAGATCCACAAGCGCCATGAATCACCCCTGCCCCTCTTCTCGTTTGTCAGAAAAAGACCCTCTAACATTGATTATCAGCGTTTTGAAACAGATACACACGGAGATTACAAGCTTCAGACGAAAAAATTCAAAGCTCCGGATTGCTCGTGTTAAATTATTGAGAAACCAAGACCCTACCACCATGATTTACCGTCACTTGCGCCTTTCACTGGCCGCAGCGATCACGGCCGTTTTTGCCCTTGTCATCGGTCCAGATGCACAGGCCCAACTTCATGACGTGTTGGTCGAACCATCCAACGCAGTGTACTCCTCCACTGTGGAAATTTCCGATGGGACGGAACACATGCTGATCGCCTCCACGGTCGATGACGCCGGATCCAACCCTGAGGTTCGGATTTCAAGGGTCAAGACAGACGGCTCTATCGAATGGGAATCTGACTACCAAAGCACCAACGGATGGAGGGCGTCGCATGTCTTGACCGTGGGAGATGACACTGGCGTGCTGATTGGCGTTGTTGGGGGAGGCACGGGAGGCGGACCGGCCAGCTCCATGCTCATGTCCTTTGACCTGACCACCGGAAACACAATCGGAACCGCAGAAATCCAGGAGGCTGGGGCGAATGCGAATAAGGGGCTCGTTCTCACGCACGGCATCCATGCCAACGGCTTGCTCGTTCTGACGGGATGGCTCGGTGGATACACGGGGCTCCAACTCGATGAAGACCGCGTCTCGGTGCTGCTTGGCGTCGAAGTGCCGGACGGCAACCAATCCTCTCTGAATCCCAATTGGATTCATGCACTCAACACCAACGGGCCCATCGACGGACCCGACTATGACATGGGATCTCATGTGGTTGAAGTGTCGCCCATCGGGTACCTCATGTCGGGATCAGCCAATGCCTTTGCGCAGAATCCGGGAAGCTCGGGCTATCACCAAGCGCCTCTGGCTTCTTTGGTCGATTATGACGGCACTGAAATCTGGTCCAAGGTGACGCCCTATTGGTTCCCCGGCGAAGGGGTGGACAACCAGCCCATTGTGCCCATTGCCAATCGACATGCCGTGGCTTCATGTGCCACACCACTCTACGCCAGTGCAGCCAACTCCAACAACATAGAGCTAGTCCAAACTGTGAACTGGGTGCACAACAGGGGCTTGACTACCCTGCGCTACAGCATTGACGGGACGTCGATTGAAGCCAAGGGACTTCGCTTGGACGGCACCTTCAACTTCCCATCGGCTGAGACCAGTTTGAAGGGCTACTCCATGTACCGGGCGCTCAACGCCAACAGTGCAACGGAAGTGATGATTGCGGGCTATGTCAACGATCCAGAATACCTCGACAGCGACCCCTCCACCGATCCCAAGGACCGGGTCCCCTTCTTGATGCGGGTGGACATCGAAGGCACCAGCACGACGACCTACTTGGTTGACCACAACATCTATGCTGGTAGCCCCAGCACAAACTATGGAGACGATCCTGGCATTCACGCTGGAAACAGCCAATCCGGTCAGCAGCCCATCATCTACCACCCAGAAATGATGGACTTGCGCGAATCCGCGCTTGGATATGGCCTCATTGGTCATCGCCGGACACACGATGTGCCGGCCGTATTTGACCCTTCCATCATCCACGTCAACTCTGCCGGTGCCGATGCATTCTCGGCCCTTTTCGGATGTGAAGACTTCACGCACCCGATGGCCTTTGAATTTCCAGCGGTTGACCCATTTACACCGTTTCAGGAGACCATCAACCTCATCGGATTTCCTCAAGATGTGTCGGTGCACCTTCCGAGCACCTTTCCAACGCCTTGCGACGAGTACTTCTCCTGTGACGTCGTGCTCGACGTGGCGGTCACCACCGACACCTGTGACCACTACATCCTCACAGCGTCCAACCTGGGGTCCACCCCCATGTCCGAGCTCCAGCTGTCCTTTGACCGCGGGCTCGACGGCACCGTCGAACAATCGGGAAAAGCAGATGGCTCAGATGGCTCTGGAAACCCCTCATATGCGGACGTGTACCCCAGCGGTGTCGCCACCTCCATTGAGGTCACATTGAACTGCCAAGGGGTCGACTATAGCCAAGTGGTCACCCTCACCCCGGATTGCCCAGACGACGATGACGACGAAGAGGACTGCGAATTGGACATCGCGCCGGGAATTGACATGTGGCTCTACTGCGGCGAAGGCTGCTGGGGCGGTACAACCGGAACCCGCGCAGCCATCACCTTTGACATGGCCCTGTTCAGCCTCAATGAATCCGAATACGATGCGGAGGTCTGCTTCAGCGACGGCACGACATACCCACTCAATTTGGACGCCCCAATGTCCCTGATCAAGTGCTTCTCAGGGTTCACTTTCTTTAAAAGGGCTTGCCTCAAGATTTACGAAGAAGGGGGAATGGCCGCCGGTGCGGAACCCTGTTATGAAGTCTGCGACTCTGAATCCTGCATTTCCATTGAGCGCCTGCCGCTCGATCTGGCTGACGCCTTGATTCCAGACCTAGCCTTCAATGCTTCTACCTGTTCCCTTGAGGCTCCGGAACTGCCTACATCAATAGATTCTCGCACCCAAATCATGACCTTCAATTCTGTCTTCCCAGGCGGAGATGACGGGCTGGCCTCCCTGGCCGCCTTTATGAATGGCGATGATTTCGCTGAACTGGCAGAAGATCATACCGTGGGCTCCACCGCAGGAGACTATACAGCGACTTGCAACTACACCTTGCAAACCGACATCACCCACCCCATCCTTTACTCAACGGCCGGAGCCAACGCAGCTGAAGAATTGCAAACCAACGCTAACCTCGAGGGTCCCAATACCATTTTAGTGGCAGGCACCCCCTCAGTGGAGCTAGTATCCGGGTACATTGACGGCGCAGGGGCCACCTCCTCTTGGGATGGCCTCATTGGAGAAATGATTCTCTACAATCAATATGATCCTGTCCCAGTTGGACTTGAGACCAGCTTCACAGACCTGATTCCCATCAACCAAAACATCAGCGGAATTGGATACAACATTTGGAACCCATCCAGCTTCTCGTATTGCTTAGACAGCTGGTGCTACAATGGCTCTTTACCTGAAGAGAGTGACAATGAAAATGGTTCCTCTACATCAGAGGAGGAGGACTGTGGTGGCGTGCCCGACGTCCCCACTGGCACCCATTACGACAACGGCGTATTGGGATCGGCGAGCTTCTCACTGTCTGACAACACCTCCATATCCGTTGCTGAGGCTGGACAAATCTGCCCACAGAATTTCACCTACCTCACTGAGGTGACCCTCAGCGTATTCAACACGACTGAGCTGTTCGAAGAAGAAGAGGAAGAGGAATTCCCCATGGGCGAATGGACGCCCAATGACGAGAACGAGGAAGAGGAATTCCCCATGGGCGAATGGACCCCCACCACCTTCGTCGGCACCAGCATCTTGACCGATGTTGTTCTCCAGCCCTATGAATCTGGAGCGACAGTGCAAGACCTGGCCATCGACTACTACGACGGTTTTGGTGATGGTTCTGGCCCCTGGAGTGTCACCGACACCGAGGGCAACATCGTGGCTTCCGGAGAAATGCCGAATGGGGAGTCCATTGGTGAGGCCGCATCCAGCAGTGCCACCATTTCGCTTCCGCCGGGCAATTACGAATTCATGTGGGATGTGGATTGCTACGGTGCCTATGACAACTCGGGAATTCAAGTCAGCGATGGTTACACCCCCATCCTCGAGCTGACCCCGGGTGGCAACACCCCCGGCATCATCCGGATTCCATTCGACGTTCCGGGCATCATCATCGTGCCGACCCCAACACCTGCAGACACGACATGTGATGCGGCCTTCACACACGACTTGATGCCACTGGGTGCGCTGCCTTCCAGTGCCCCAGGTGTGACCATTGCTTCGGAAAATGGAATTGACCTCAGCCTCGAAGCGTTCTACGATGGCTACGGCATGACCTATGGGTTTGCTGCTGTGGACATGGCCTTGCCCACAGTCGGCTTTGATCAGGTGTTGGTCACCAGCAACATCAACGCCGTCTATGACCTGTCCATTTTCCCGAATGTGAACGAGGTCAGCTTTGTGTTCTTTGATGGCGCCGGTATCGAAAACCTCAAAGTCAACGGCCACACCCTCCTGACAGGGGAATTGGAAGCCATGCCCGCGGGTGTCGCGCCAGGTGTGAGCATGGCAGTGACCACCACAACGCACCCCGGATATCAGTCGGGAACCGTGGTCCTGACTGGAAACGTACAGAAACTGGAAATCGGTGGACAGCAGTTCTATGTGGACCACATCTGCGTGAAGCACGATGGCGACATCACCCAAGACCCGAACCCAGACCCCAATGCTGGCGGTTGTGATGCCACCTGTGATGTCTTCACCGACTTCGACGCACTGATTGCTGGAGAGCGCTATGGCGATTTGGTCAAGGGCGCCACCACAGAGGTGTTGCCTGGCGGTCTCGCTGTGGTCAGTGACGGTGTCCCAATCTACCTTGAGCCACTTCACGACTTCGGCGCCACCCACTACAACTACATGGCCGTGGACGCCCACTTTGCTGGGTTTGGCAGCGGAAACAGCCTGTGGACCAACAACATCACTGCCCAATTCGACATCCAAGCGGTGATGGACGTGACGGATACAGTTTGCATTGCCTTCCGCGACGACGGTGGCTTTGAAAACATCTGGATCAATGGAGCGACGCCGGCTCGCGGCCCCAATGGCTATGGAGGACTGACCGTTTTCGACGGTGCAATCCTCGGTGGTGTTCTGGTGGAAGTAACCGGGGCCATGGTGGGCAGTTATGCCTTTGAAGGCACCATCACCCTGATTGGAGACGTAGACAAGTTCTCCATCGGCGGTCAAGAGCTCTGGGTCGATGACCTCTGCATCAGCGGTGCAGATGACGTAGCATCTCTGGATGAATTCCTCGAGGCCGAAGGAGAGGAAGGGCTCCTAGCCATGCTCAACCCACAGGTTGAAGTCGATACAGCGAATTGTGCTCTAGCGGTCAGCTTGGATGTGTCCAATACCGACCTCCCGTCCGCCGATGCTTTGGAACTTGTGCTAGTTGGTACCGAGTCTGGCACTGTTTATTCTACGCTCTCCTTTTCCGAAGGAGGGGATTTCGTGCCCACCGAGTCCGGCTTGTCCATTGCGATGATGCCACACATCATCACTTGGGATGGCCTGCTGCTCGCCAGCATTCCGGAGACCAATGGAGAAATGCTGGCTGTGCTCATCTCTGTCTCAGAAGGAAGCTCCCTGGTTGAACTTCAAGTTCCCGATGTGGTGGTTCCAGATTGTGGCGGTGGCACCATTGACATTCCCTGTATTGCTCTGGCTGACTTTGTATGGCTCGACAACGGCGACTGCACATTCAATGCTGTCTTCACCGGAACCCCCGGAGTCATTGAGTGGACGGTCGACGGAATTCCGCAGATATCAAGCGCTGCTGTGCTGAGTGGCTCCCTTGACTCCGGCACACACGATGTGTGTGTGACGGTGACTGACTTCAATGATCCGAGTTGCACCCACACCTCTTGTCAGGTCGTGAGCATCTCCTGTAGCAACAACGCCACTGACGAGTGTGACATGGAGTTCACCCATGAGCTAATGGCTGCTGGGGATGTGGCCGCTCCGGGCGCGGGGGTGACCGTGGCCAGCGAAGACGACATCGATCTGTCCTTGGACAACATCCAATACATCAGCGGCGCCTCCAACTTCGGCACCGCAACGGTTCAGGCTGCCCAGCCTGAGGCGGGAGACGGACAGGTCCTGTGGCTCAACAACATCATGGCCGTCTATGACGTGTCTGCTGCGGGCCCAGTGCAACAGGTGTCCTTTGACTTCATCGACTACGGTGGATTGGAGAACCTGCGCATCAACGGTGCCCTGCTGGTGGATGACATCGATGACATGCACGGTGCCAACCTTGGCGGTGTTAATGTCTTCGTGGCCTACAACACCTACTCTGGCTTCATTGCCGGTGAGGTCATCTTGACCGGAAACGTTCAGGAGCTCGGCGTAGCCGGACAGGAACTCTACATCGACAACGTCTGTGTGATCGCTGGAGACGCCAATGGTGGCGATTGTGACCTCGAGTGCGATTACACGACCGACTTCGACAGCGACTATTCCGGCAACAGCTGGGGTGACCCTGCTGCCGGCGCCAGCGTCAATGTGACTCCAGGCAACTACGCCTTCACCAGCGGAGATGTCGATGTCTATGCCGAGGTATTCCAGCCCTACATCGGAGGCAGTGCATTTGGTTCTCCCACGTACAATAAGATGACCACGGAGACAGCAGGCGTGTTTGGATTGGGGCGCATCCTCCAACTAAGCAACATCAGCGCCCGGTTCGACATTGAATCTGCAGTGTCAGAGACGGATACCGTTTGTGTGACCTTCAAGGTGGAAGGCAACAATGCCAAAGTCGGCATCAACAACACAGAGTACACCTCGGAAGACCTCGACTACTTCTTGTCTTTGGACGGGATGGGCATCGGGGGACCCAGCGGAACCACGGTCGGAACCATTCAAATCACGGGAACACCAGATTTGACTGCCAACGGCACGCTCGTGGCATACACCTATGTGATGACCCTGATCGGCGATGTCCACACCCTCAGCTTTGGTGGGGACGAGGTCCGGGTCGATGATGTCTGCATCGTTGCCGAAGGCGCCACCGCCTGCGTGGACACCGATGCCGATGGCATCTGTGACGATGATGAAGTCGCTGGATGCACCGATCCGACGGCAGCCAACTACAACCCCAACGCCACCGATGACGATGGCTCCTGCTCTGTCCCTGGTCAAAACGACGCGTGTGACATGGAGTTCACCCATGAGCTGATGGCTGCTGGGGATGTGGCCGCTGCGGGCGCGGGGATGACCGTGGCCAGCGAAGACGACATCGATCTGTCCTTGGACAACATCCAATACATCAGCGGCGCCTCCAACTTCGGCACCGCAACGGTTCAGGCTGCCCAGCCTGAGGCGGGAGACGGACAGGTCCTGTGGCTCAACAACATCATGGCCGTCTATGACGTGTCTGCTGCGGGCCCAGTGCAACAGGTGTCCTTTGACTTCATCGACTACGGTGGATTGGAGAACCTGCGCATCAACGGTGCCCTGCTGGTGGATGACATCGATGACATGCACGGTGCCAACCTTGGCGGTGTTAATGTCTTCGTGGCCTACAACACCTACTCTGGCTTCATTGCCGGTGAGGTCATCTTGACCGGAAACGTTCAGGAGCTCGGCGTAGCCGGACAGGAACTCTACATCGACAACGTCTGTGTGATCGCTGGAGACGCCAATGGTGGCGATTGTGACCTCGAGTGCGATTACACGACCGACTTCGACAGCGACTATTCCGGCAACAGCTGGGGCGACCCTGCTGCAGGTGCATCGGTGGCCGTGGCCGAGTATGACTTTGCCTTCACCAGCGGAGATATCGATGTATACGCCATCCCCACACTCCACGCCAGCATCGCGGCCTGTGGTGACCCACTGTACCAATACATGACGACAGAGACTGCTGGAACCTTTGGCGTCGGTCGCGTGCTGCGTCTGAACAACATCGGGGCCCAGTTTGACATCCAATCCGCTGTTCCGGAGACAGACACAGTTTGTGTGGCCTATCGCTATGCTGGAAACCTCCGAGGGTTTACCCTTAATGGGACCACGCTTTGCAACAACAACCCATCGATGTCATCCTTGCACAACATGGTGTTTGGCGGATGCTTGATGCAAGTTGACGAAGTGCTCGAGACCACGGCCAATGGCAGTGTCGTAGCCGCATCGGGGGTCTTGACCATCATCGGTGATGTGAACAACATCGAGTTCCGCGGAGATGAAGTTTGGGTCGATGACCTGTGTATCTCTGTAACCGAAGGGCCCTCTAACCTCACTGACTTCATCGAGGACGAAGGGGCAGAGGTTCTGCTGGCGATGATGAACCCACAAATCGAATATGACACCGAAGGGTGCAGCTTGGCCGCCAGTTTGGATCTCTCAGACGCCAACCTGCCCACAGCCGATGTCATGGAGCTTCAGCTGATTGGCTCTGAGACAGGCACTGTTTATTCCACCGCGTCCTTCGTCCAAGGAGATGCTGACGATGGTGGCATCGCGGAAATGCCTGGAGGTGATGCAAGCGCGACGTCGCGCATGCCGCACATCGTCACCTGGGATGGATTGTTGCTCACAGACATTCCGGAAACGAACGGCGAGATGCTGTTGGTGTCCATCGCCTTGACAGAAGGCAACACCTTCATCGCCCTCGGCGTCGATGGCGTGTTGGTGCCAGGTTGCAACGACGCACCGACCCAAGGCTGCACCTACCCTGAGGCAGAGAACTACAATCCGGATGCAGATGAGGACGATGGGTCATGCGTCATCCTCGGTTCCAACCCCTGCCCCACGGACATCGACGGCGACGGCCTGACCTCCGTTCCAGACCTCCTCCTCCTATTGGGCTCCTTTAGCCTGGAGTGCACCGGCGGGGAAGAATAAACCGACTAACTATATCAACACGAAAGGGGGGCTTAATTGCCCCCCTTTTTTGCATCTATTACTGGCCTTCGAGACAAAGCCAACAATGCAACTGAAATCGGGAGGTACCTTCGCGGGTCATGTCTCCTGAACCGTCGACCTTTCACAGTTGGACGTTGCCCAATGGTTTGCGGTGTGTGCACCTCGAGGACGGGCGGAACGTCGGGCACTGCGGGCTACTGATTGAGGCGGGGTCGCGGGATGAGCGCAACGACGAGAATGGGTTGGCGCACTTCATCGAGCATTCGCTGTTTAAGGGCACGGCGAAGCGACGCACCTTTCACATCCTGAATCGGCTCGACAGTGTTGGGGCCGAGCTGAATGCCTACACCTCCAAGGAGGAGACGTGGATCACGGCGTCTTTCCTGTCGGAGCATATGGAGCGGTCGGTGGAGTTGATTGCCGACATCGCCTTCCATTCGACCTTTCCGGAGCGGGAAATTGCCAAGGAGCGCGACGTGATCATCGACGAGATTCACGCGTGGCGGGACAACCCCGGCGACGCCATTTTTGACGAGTTCCAGTCCATTCTCTATCCGGACCATGCGCTGGGCCGAAACATCCTCGGGGACGAGAAATCGGTGGGCGGGTTCGAGCGCAACGACATCCTGCGGTTTATCGATCGCCAATACCGCAACGACCGGTTGGTCTTCAGCTCGGTGGGGCCCATGCCCGCGAAGAAGGTCAAGCGGCTAACAGAAAAGCACCTGTCAGCGAGACAGACGGAGGCCTCACGGGGAGAGCGGTCTGTGCCGACGGGGTACACGCCGGTGCGGCACGAATGGGACCATGCGGTCCACCAGGTTCACGCCGTGATCGGGGCGCCCGGTTACGGGATGGGCGACCCGAAGCGGACGGCGCTCATGCTGCTGTCCAACCACCTTGGCGGACCCGGCATGAACGCGCGCCTCAGCCTCAACATCCGGGAGCGGCATGGCATCTGCTACAACATCGAAAGCAGCTACTTCCCCTATGCCGACACCGGAGAGTTCACCGTGTATTTCGGGACCGACGTCAAGACGTTCGCCCGTGCCGAGCGATTGGTGATGAAGGAGCTCCGGGACGCCCGGGAGAAGCGGCTCGGCGTGGTGACCTTGAAGCAAGCCAAGCAACAACTCATCGGCCAGATCGGGCTGGGTGCGGACAGCGGAGCGGGCTGGATGTCGACCATGGGCAAGAGCATCATGCTGTACGACCGGGTCCGGCCGCTGGAGGAGGCGTTCCACGCCATCGAATCGGTCACCGCCGACGACGTGCTGGAGGTGGCCAACGAGGTCCTCGACCCCAACCGCCTGAGCGCCCTCGTGTACTTCCCGCCAAAAGGCTGAGTGCTTCGCCCTACTTTAAGGGCCATGAAAACCATGCGTTGCTTGGTGGGCTTTGTGGCCTGCTCACTCTTGCTGGCCTCAGCTGGTGCGCAGACTGCGACCGTGGTGCAGTACCGGAGCATCAATTCAATCCAAAACGTGGGGAATCAAATCAACCTTCCCGACGGCGTCCTCCCTCTGGAATTTGCGGTCAGGAAGTACAGGGTCACTTACACCATGGACTACCTCGGCCAACCCCATGAGGTGAGCGGCGCGCTCTTTGTGCCCATGGACGAAACGGGCAACCCTACGTCCTGTGCCCTGCCCACGCACACGTACATGCATGGCACCATGTTTGAGCGGAATGAGGCGCCGTCATACGGTGGTTTCGAAGGTCAAATTGGCTTCCTCATGGCCACAGGCGGCATGCTCTGCCTGATGCCGGACTATTTGGGGTTGGGGTCCAGCGATGATGTATTGCATCCCTATATCCATGCGGAATCAGAGGCGGAGTCTGGCATTGCGCTTCTGCAGGCTGTCGAGATTTTGTCGGACGAGTTGGGCATCAGTATGAATGGACAGCACTTCGTCAGCGGCTACTCCCAAGGGGGGCACGCTTCGATGGCCTTGGCCCGGCGCATGCAGGAAGATCCCGATGCGGGCTTCCCATTGGCTGGGGCGGCGCCCATGAGCGGTCCCTATGACATGTCCGGGACCCAAGTTCCGATTGGCATGACCTTGGAATCTTATGCCAACCCGGCCTATCTGCCCTACTTGATCCTCGCCTGGCAACAGACCTATGGGAACCTATTTGTGGACCTCGGGGAGGTCTTTCAGGAGCCCTATGCCTCTGCCCTGCCCGGATACTTCGACGGGGAGACCAGCGGGTGGTACATCGACAACTTCTTGGACGGACCCACGTCCGATTTGGTCCAACCCGAGGCCCTTGAGTCCATGATGATGCCGGGGCACCCCTTCCACGATGCCGCCCTCGACAACAATGTCTACGACTGGGTTCCAGAGAGCCCGATGCAGCTGTTTTACTGCACCGAAGACGAGCAGGTGTTTTACGAAAATGCCCTCGTGGCCGAGGCCTGGATGAATGAAAATGGCGGGTCGAATGTCACTTCCCTCGATGGTGGGCCATTGGACCACAGCGATTGCGCCTTGCTCGCCATTCTCGGCGGATCCCTTTGGATCAACGACATGGCCGACCTCTGCAGCGCCGCGTCTGTGAACGAAAAAACCACGTCAGGCCTTTCTTGGCGACCCTTTGCTGAGGGCGTCCACGTCATGGGGATGGAGACTGGACAGCCGTGGACCTTGCTCGGTGTCGATGGCCGAACCCTCCAAACGGGAACGGCCTCAGGCAAGGGAGACCTCCTCTTTCCACCCCGTGGCCTGTCCATTCTCAGGACACTGGACGGCCGTGTGGCACGGTTGGCGCGAGATTGACCCGTTAACGGGCTTCGGTCTTGGGCCCGAGACGGCGTCCGCCCCAGCTGAGTCCAGCCTGGAGCAACAGGAGCACCAAAGCCAACACTGCAGCCAACACCTCGTGGGCCACAGCACTCCATCCATCCAATGAGAAGGAGAGCCTCAGGATAATGGTGGCAACCACGAAACCAGAGTTTCGGAGAATCAGCCCGTAGTTACTCAGGTAGCGTAAGGAGGTGACCAGCAGAATCACGTCGACGAAAATGAGAGCGGTGAAGAAGTCCCCATAGAAGACCGAATTGGGGTCGATTGGCGTTCCACTTCCACCCTTTGCATAGGCCAAGAGGTCCATGAACCAATGCCCGAAACTCCACGCTGCAATGCCGGCTAGGGCCAGACAGAGCATGGCCCCGAGGTGACGCTTGAATCGGATGAACCGCTCCAATTCCTGTTCTTCCACACGGGCTTTGCGTCGGGGGAGGATGCGATAGAAACCCACCAAGGAAGCCCCCAAAAGCACCGCCCCTGCGATGTGGGGAAAGAAGGGGTCGTTCCACGGCATCATGGACTCCGTCTTGGCCGTTTCCTGCAACACGGACAGGTCCCTGAACACCGACCGAATCTCGATGAGGGACACGATTTCCAGCTGCTTGCCCATCGATCGGGCAAAGCTGGACGGCAGGTGGTACACGAGCAGGTAGACCTCAGCCACAAGAATCGCCGAGAAGGGCGTATACAGGATGTGGAGGGGATGACCAAAGAGCGATTCCGGCATGCGGAACGGCAACCACCCCGCTTCGTGGATGGCAAACAGCACCGCATGAACGAGGAAGAGGACAATTGAGATGCGGACCAGACTGTGCTCCACGACCTTGCGGGCGGCTGGGCTCAGAAGCAGGTCGGCAAGGCGGTCGAGTTGACGGAGGACGGTGTTCACTGTGTTGGAATGCCACCGGTCCAGATTTCCCAGGAGGCATCCGCTTGCAATTGCAACATAGAAGACCCCCCCAAAGTTCTGGCGCCCAGTGAAGAGGCATGTTTCATCAGGGCTGTCTCCCTCGGATTGTAAATCAAATCCACCACGAAGTGTTGTGGCCCGAACCCGGCCAGCGCCGCCTCGGAAA
>CAXHAW010000001.1:0-30386 GCA_964014525.1 uncultured bacterium | reverse complement strand
CCCCCCCCCCCCCCCCCCCCCCCCCCCCCAACAACAGCGTTTGGCACTTCTGCGATCCCTGCAACTAAGGACAAAAGTTTTGCTCCTTGATGAGGCAACCAGTGCACTTGATCAAGAAAGTAGAAACAAGGTTTTTGCTGTGTTGAAAGAGAGAGCCAGCCACGGGACTCTGATAATCATCATCACACATGACCGGGAGTTGGCTGCGATGTGCGACCAAGTATTAGACCTTGAACAATGATAGTTCTGGGTCTGAACGCCTATCACGCTGACAGCTCGGCGGCTATTTTCGTCAACGGCGAGCTTGTGGTGGCGACCGAGGAAGAGCGGTTTCGCAGGGTCAAGCATTGGGCGGGTTTTCCATCAGAGGCAATCAAGTTCTGTCTGAATGAAACGGGTTGCACCTTGTCAGATGTTACTGCGATCACCATCGGACGGGATCCGTCAGCAAAACGCGACCGCAAAGCAAGGTTCGTTATTACGCACCCCCGTGCTGCTTGGTCGATGTGGTCCCAACGATCTGCAAATAAGGATGATATAGACAAGCTTCACGAGCGTTTCGATGAGGTCGAGCCCGGCGTGGATGTGCAGATGGTTAAGGCCAAGATTCAATTCATTGAACATCACCGCAGCCACCTCGCATCGGCGTTTTTCAGCTCTCCTTTTGAGGAAGCTGCGGTGTTGAGCATAGATGGCTCTGGAGATTTTACGACGACCATGATGGCGCGTGGCAAGGGCAGCGACATTGAGGTTTTGGATAGCTTGGACTTTCCTGCAAGCGTTGGGCTGTTTTATACTGCCTTTACCCAATACCTTGGGTTTCTCCATTACGGAGACGAGTACAAAGTGATGGGGCTTGCACCTTATGGTCATCCTCGTTTCGAGGAACAGGTTGCGACGTTTCTGCCCATTGAGAAAGACGGTTGGTATCGCTTCCCGATTAAGGATTACGGTCTTGATGGAGGTGTGGTGAGTTACCCTGACAACCTGCCAACTGTAGCCCCCTTGTTTGGGCCGCGTTTTGAAATGGTTTTTGGACCGACTCGGAAGAAGGGTGATCCACTGACCCAAGAGCACATGGACTTGGCCGCCTCTGTGCAGCGCCATTGTGAAGAGGTCATATTTCACCTGTTGCGACGACTGCATGAAGAGACGGGTTTGGATCGGGTGTGTATTGCTGGAGGCGTGGCGCAGAACAGTGTGGCCAACGGGAAGGTGACCCGGAACACCCCATTCAAGGAGGTCTACATTCCTTCAGCTGGACACGATGCAGGCATCTCTGTGGGCTCTGCTCAGTTTTACATACACGCTGAATTAAACCAGCCTCGCGTAACTGCTTTAAATCGTGCCCACACGGGCTGTCGATACAGCAATGAGGAAATTGAGGCCTTCTTGAAGGCTAAGGGAGTTGAGTATGTCCGGTATGCGGCGGATTCAGAGTTGTACGATGCCGTCTCCGATGCTTTGGTGGATGGCAAGGTGATCGGTTGGTTTAATGGTCGGGCCGAGTTTGGCCCTCGTGCCCTCGGTGGCAGAAGTATCATTGTTGACCCGCGGCGGTCTGATGCCAAGGACTTGCTTAATTCTAAAATCAAACGCCGCGAGAGCTTTCGTCCTTTTGCGCCCTCCATCCTCAGTGAGCATGTGAAGGAGTGGTTTGAGATTGATGAGCCTGTTCCGTTTATGGAAAAGGTGTTGCCTATTCGCGAGGAGCGACAGGCAGAGATTCCAGCAGTGACCCACGTTGACGGCTCTGGGCGTCTGCAGTCAGTTTATTCAGATGTTACGCCTGGCTATCACGCCCTTATCAGTGCTTTCCATGCTAAGACAGGGGTGCCTATTTTACTCAACACGAGCTTCAATGAGAACGAGCCCATTGTCAATGCTCCGGAGCATGCATATGCTTGCTACGCCCGAACTTCGATGGACATGCTCGTGATGGAAAATTGTGTGGTCCGTCGGGACCAACTCAGACCAACTCGCTGACCAACCGCTCAACAGTAACGCCCTCGGCTTCGGCCTTGTAATTGCGCACGATGCGGTGCCTCAGGATCGGCAGCGCCACAGCGCGCACGTTTTCGATATCTGGGCTGTACTTGCCGGCGAAGGCCGCGTGACACTTGGCCGCAACGATGAGGTATTGTGATGCGCGTGGCCCGGCACCCCAGCTGAGGTATTGGTTGACTTGATCTGGCGCGTGGTCGCGTCCTGGCCTTGTCTTGGCCGCCAATTTGACCGCGTACTCCACCACGTTGTCGGCCACAGGCATCTTGCGGATGTGCTGCTGGAAGGCGGCTATTTCATCACCGGACAAAACAGGATTTACCGAGGCAGACGTGCCTCCTGTGGTGCGCTTGACGACTTCGAGTTCGTCATCGTAGGTGGGATAGTCGACCCATACGTTGAACATAAACCGGTCGAGCTGGGCCTCAGGGAGTGGGTAGGTGCCTTCCTGCTCGATGGGGTTCTGCGTCGCGAGCACGAAGAAGGGGTGCGGCAATTCATGCCGTTGACCCGCTGCTGTCACGGATCGCTCTTGCATCGCTTCGAGCAGCGCAGATTGTGTCTTGGGCGGCGTCCGGTTGATTTCGTCCGCCAAAATGATATTGGCGAAGAGGGGCCCTTTATTGAATTGGAACCGGCGCTGGTCATCTAGAATCTCGGAGCCAATGATGTCGCTTGGCATCAAGTCCGGGGTGAACTGGATGCGGTTGAAGCTGAGGCCAAGGGCCTGGGCAATCGTGTTGACCAGCAGGGTCTTGGCCAACCCGGGCACCCCCACCAACAGGCAGTGTCCTCCGCTGAAGACCGAGACGAGCACCTGCTCCACCACGTCTTCCTGTCCCACGATGACCTTGCGGATTTCAGCGGTCAGTTCCGCGTGCTTGGTCCGCAGCGCGTCAAGCGCCTCTTTGTCCGATGCAAATGCCATGGTATAAAGTTACGACCTCAAGCGCCGAGCCCGGCGACGACCGCATTGCGCAAGACCCCTAGGTTTACGGCGTTGTTCTGGCCCGCCCAACCGCGCAGCTCGACCACGTCACCGTCTTCGAGAAAGGTGCGCTGGGTGCCATCTTCGAGGGTCAGGGGTTCCGTTCCATTCCAACTCAACTCCAGAAGGCAGCCCCAGCTTTCGCGTTCCGGACCGCTGATGGTGCCGCTGGCCAGGATGTCGCCGGCGCGGACATTGCAGCCATTGGATGTGTGGTGCACGAGCTGTTGCCGGATGTCCCAATAGAGGTGCTTGTGGTTGGTCCGGGTCAGCAGCGTCCGGACGCCATCGGGGGTCTCATGCCATGCCTCCAGCGTAATGTCGAAGTGGGAGGGCCCCACACGCTGCAGATAGGGCAGTGGCAGTGGGTCTTGTGCGTGCCCGCTTATGCGATGCGGTTCCAAGGCAGAGAGCGGCACCAGTGTGTCCCCAACGGTCGTGGCAAAGTTCTTTCCGAGAAAGGGACCGAGTGGCACGTATTCCCATGCTTGGATGTCACGTGCTGACCAATCGTTGACCAGAACCAGGCCTTCAATGTAGCTGTCGGCTTCCTCCATGGCGATGGGCCGTCCTCTTTGCGAGTCGCGAGAAATGACCACCCCGATTTCCAGTTCAAAATCGAGTTTTCGCGTCGGACCAAATGAGATGCTTCCATCGGCCTCTTTGCGTTGGCCAGACGGACGATAGACGGGCTCTCCCGATGCAATCAGGCTGCTCGAACGGCCGTGGTATCCGACGGGCAGGTGCTTCCAATTGGGCAGGAGTGCATTCTCCGGATCGCGGAACATCTTCCCCACGTTCCGGGCGTGGTGCTCCGACGAATAGAAGTCAGTGAACTCTCTCCACTTGCGCATGCATCTAATTTCGGGTGGAACGCCGGAATCAACGCCCTTGGGAGGCGGTTTCTCCAAACCAGTTCTGGTCGAATTCGCAGCCGTCGTATTCCGCAATGAGGCGAACGTAGGTTTCGGCCAAGTGGCGGCGTACCCACTTGGATAACTTTTTCTTCCGGATGTCGGACTCGACTTGCATCTGGAACAGCTCGTAATCCTGCTGCGGGTTGGCGGCGTGAGCCGGCTTGCGTTCGTCGAGTTTGTAGAGGGCATAGGCCTCTTGCTCTGCGCCTTGAACAGCAGTCGGTTGGGAGTGTTCCCCGGGCCGCAATTCGTTGATGAGGAAGAAATCGGTTCGCTCCAGCTCATCCACACCGTGGAAGAGGCCTCCGGTGCGCGGATTGGTGACGCGGCCATATTGGTTTTTGGTGTCTTCCTCTGTGGAGTAGCGGGTAACAGCCTCCCCAAAGCTCAGGGAGTCTGCCGACAATAGAACGGCAACGCTGTCTGCAAGGTCAGCGGCACTGGCCAGCGCGGATGCGGGCACGGCAGGCTTCATGAGCACGTGGCACATGGAAAAGACCTCCCCTCGGATGTTGGTGGTTTTCACAAAGTGGAAGCCATAATCCGATTCAAAAACCGGGCTGAAGGCCCCCTCGGGTGTGGCAAACACCTGGGCCTCCATTTCCGGCACGAACTGTCCGCGTCGGATGTCCTCGTAGCAGCCTCCCTTGTATTTGGATCCGGGGTCCTCGCTGTGGCGCATGGCAGCCAGCGTCAAGCTGAGTTTGCCGGCCACAACTGCGCTGCGAATGCTGTCGAGGCCGACGCGGGTCTTGAGTTTTTGCTGCTCGGTCAACTCCGGTTCGATGAGGATGCGGCTGTACCGAACCTCTTCGGGGATCAGCGGCAGGCTGTCGGCTGGAATCGCATCGAAGTGGTCGGCAATGTCGCGCGGTGTGGCGCGCACTTGGCCTTCGATCTCTGCCTGCATCCGGTCGGCCATGATTTGCTCTCGCATCGGCTCGCGGAACTCGGCTTTCCAAGCGGCCACGGTCTTGCCGTACTCGGCTTCGAATGCCTCTACACTGCCAAACATGCCGATGTAGTACTCCAGCCTGCGGTCGATTTGGGCCGTCACCTCTCCATCATCGACTTCAATCGAGTCAAGTCGAGCCTGGTGCAACAGGAGCTTTTGCAGCATCAGTTGTTCCACGACGGGACATACATCGGTCACAGGCATACCAGAGGCTTCCATCTGGAACACTTGAGCATCCACATCGCTCTGAAGGACGATTTCGTTGCCCACCACGGCCACAATCTGTTCCAGTTTCTGCAACTCTGGATCAGTCTGCGCGAAGAGGGAGGCAGTGGCGAAAACGCAAGCGAAGAGAACAGGGGTGCGCTTCATGGGGTGTCGTTCGAGGAGGTGCGGTTTGAATTGTCCGGTTGGCCGTTCGCCAGGGTGAGCATGGCTTCTGCCCAAGCGGCTCGAACCGCTTGCTGGCGCATGGTGGACAAGGTAAGGTTGCGTCGGCGGTGTAAGAGCAACTCCGTGATGCGGTTCGCGACACGTTCTACAGGACTTATGGCCCCTGCCTTGCGCTGTTCGGTTACCAGCAACAATGCCCGTTGGTCCATTGGTCGACCGGCTGACGTATCGGCTGGCCAGTTGATTTTGGTAACGCGCCGGGAGGTTTGTTGTCGGCTGGCTTTTCTCTGTTCCAGGGGCACCACCTCGGCCAATTCCTCCCAGGTCCACCAGCGCTCGGCGTCCAAATCGAAGGGAAGTCCTGCATCAGCGCAGCGGCTGGCGAGGGCAGACAGTTCTTGCGGGTCCTTGGAGGCGAGTTGCTTTTGGAGGCCGCGCACGTCCTTCGGGAATGTTGCCCCTTTTGGGAATACCATCCACCTCGCGCGGAACACGGATTCGGGAAGGCGGAACAGATCGGGGTGTTCGTCGAGGAACCTTTGGAGCTCTGAGAGGGAGATGGCCGTGTCGAGGTGGTCGCGGAGGTAGCGATCTTCATAGGCATGGAGGTAGAGGGCTTCGCGGTATTTGGCCACCTCTCGTTCGAAGTCCCGTTCCATTTCGGGCAGTTCGGTTTCGGCCAGATGAACAAGGGCCCGGCGTTGGTGCCAATCCGCGATGATGCGGTCGGCCCACCCGGCGCTGTCCCGTGGGGAGATCCCGGCTGGAATTTCTGTGCGCAGATCGCCAACAGTCAGCACCGCGTCATAGGCAGTGGCCACCACGGTGGCGGACGGGTCAGGTGCATCCGGCGCTTTGCACCCAGACGCACAAAGGAGTCCGAAAAGGCCCAGCCAGAATGCAATTCGCATTGGCGGAGATGTCACCGTTACCGGGGGTTGCATCAGTGAATTGAGTGGAGGACGGTTGGGTCCACTTCGTGGGCATAGGTGGCCCGCAATTCCGCAATCCAAGTCTTCTCGAGGTAATCTTGAAAGTCTGCGATGACCTTGCCTCGGGCTTCATCAAGGGTCTTTCCCGTGGGCTGTTCCACTGCGCGGATGACCACGAATCGCACTTGGCCGTCTGCGTCTTCAAAGGGTGTGATGCCCGGTTTTCCGCCCAGCGTGGCCATTGCAGCGTCAAGCACGGGGTTTGTGCCTTCCTCAGTTCTGCTTTCCTCTAAGGTGATGCTGAGGGGGTTTTCCGACACCATTTCGCGGCGCATGGTTTCCACGTCACCGTCGCGCTGTGCGACTTCGAGAATGCGCTCCGCGGAGGCCAGATCCACGCAGCGGAAGATTTGGCCGTCGATGCGCATTTTCCAAACGTAATCCGCTTGGTTTTTTTCCCAGAAAGCCTGAAGTCCTGAGCTGTCCCGCACGGCTTTGCTCCAGACTTTGCGGTCGGTCAACTCAAACAACAGGATGCCGTCATGGTATTCTTCCATGAGCAGGCGAAAGTCGTTGTGCTTGTTTTCTAGTCGGGCGTCCTCGTAGGCGATGGTGACATCGTCGCCGAAGGCGTCCAGAGCCTCCCGCAGAATGGATTCCGCTGAACGGCCGGTCACATCGATTCGCCCGCGTTTGTCCTCTACGAATGAGAGGAAGTCCCGCACCGGGGTCTTCTCCTTTCCGATGGTGATGATGGTTTTCTTGGCCAAGCCTTTTTTGACTTCGATGGGTTGGAGTATGCTGTCGACTGCAGTGACTTCGACAATCTGAGAGAGGCGCTTTTCGTCGATGGAGAAAACGTATTCTGCTTTGCGCTTGTCGATGAAGCTCTCCCGGACCCGCTCGGACCGGCTGTCTCGTTGCAATTTCTTTTCTAGTTCGCGCTTGGAGTCTTTAAAGTTTGGCGGTGCTTGGTACTCAAGGCGCTTGATGATGTGCCAACCGTATTGGGTCTGGACTGGATCGGACACATCCCCGTCTTCCGTCAGAGCAAATGCTGACTCTTCAAAAGGCTCCACCATGCGCCCCGTGCCAAACATCGGCAGTTCGCCGCCTTTGGTTCTGGAACTTTGGTCTGCGCTGTGTTGGCGGGCGAGCTCGGCAAAATCGGCCCCTCCCGCGAGTTCGGCTGCGAGGGCGTCCACCTTGGCTTTGGCTTCTTCATCGCCGCCTTTGTTGTTGTCTGGCCGGATCATGATGTGGGCCACGCGCATTTCTCCGCGTGCGTCTCGCCGACCCGTGACCTTGATGATGTGGTATCCAAAGCGCGTTCGGATGGGGCCAATCAAATCGCCTTCGTTCGCATTAAAGCACGCGTCTTCGAAAGGATGAACCATCATGAATGCGCTGAACCAACCGAGGTCACCTCCGTTGTCCTTCACGCTTGGATCGTCGCTTCCGCCGCGTGATCGGGCGATGCCTGCGAAGTCCTCTCCGCTGGCGATGCGCTCTTTGAGGGCGAGCGATTTGTTCCATGCGGACAGTGTATCGCTGGGGGTGGCCTCTGGGCTGACGCGAATCAGGAGGTGGGAGGCTCGGACCTCCTCTAGGGTGCGGTCGTATGCCTCTTGGACCATTGCGTCTAGCAGGTCGTTGTCCACGAGGTAGGGACGGGCGAGTTGCTTCCGATAGCCTGAGAGCTCATTGATAAAAGAAGCGGCGGTGTCCATACCCAAATCCTCAGCCGCTTTGACTTTGAGTTTGAAGTCGATGAAGAGTTCCATGTACTCTTCGAGGCTCTCCACTGTGATGAGGCTGTCCCGGTTGTTCTTCTTGAAGATGTGGGTGAAGTCCTCAGCGCTGACTTCGTCGCCTGCAACGGTCACGACGGTTTGTGCCGTGGCAGAGGGAGAAGCAAGACAGAGAAGGCAAACGACCGACAGGGCGGACAGAATCGCAGTGGAGGGGCAGAGTTGGCGCATCGGGGCGAATTGACGGCCAAATTTAGCGTCTGTATGCGCGGGTTGACCTCTCTTTCTGCTCAAAGCGTTCAGGTTTGTCATTTTTTGAAACCTGAAGAGCGAAGACACAATCCACATTATGGCATGTCACGTGCGTCACGTCAAGGCCTCGGGCTGGACCGATGAGCCTATTATTTTCTTGAATTTTACCTTCTGGCTGATCGCTTCAGAACCTGAAACGCGATCTCCTTTTTAGGAAGCTATTTCCCCTTTTATATCCGTAGCGACTTCTATTTCGTTTAAACCGTGTACTGCTGCCATTCAAGACTTTTCCAAACGACAAGACGAGTGTTCCGTATGCGTCGTCATTACTTGGATTTCCTCGGATAATAAGATTTTCCTCGTCCTGCCATTGGTGATTTGCGAGGCTATGGGTTATTTCTTCCTGATCCATGACCACTTCATTGGCTTGACTTGATAGGGCGGCGCCCAAAGGGTTCATTTGCGATGGGTCGTAATAATACCCTGAGATATCATCGAGGTAGTCGGTGTTCGTCAGTCTAAAGCCCAGTTCGATCCCGATGTAAAAATCGACTGTTCCATCTCTCCTTTCACCCGCAACAACAGCACTTAAACCAAATGGAATGGTCGTCATTTGAAGCTGATCTGAATAATCAATCCCCTCTGTCATCAATTCAGGAAGACTGTGCCAATAACCATCGGAAGTAATGCCCACTGTCACTAGGTCTGAATAAGCTGGGTTGTTCAAATCCACTTGAGCTTCGGGGTTGTGCTTAAAAAAAGCAAGGCCCAGAAAACCTCGGACGGTGACCATGGTTCGCCTCTGGCGGGACCAAATAATTGATTGTTGTATCAAGTCACGTTCGATGCGAATCGAAGCCTCGGACATCCGGTTACGGAAGTGCAGATTTCTCGCGCGACGGGGCTTGTACTCAGTGTGCTTGTCATGGCCAGAAATGTGGATCCTCATGAAGTCGCCTCTGACCCACCAAAGGCCATCACGGTCAATTTTGTGCCTTACAAAGACGCCAAATGCGGGTCTCGTCCTAATCTCTTGGAGATCCCAAATGAATGTTCGACCCGAGGATTTCCCATCACCAATGTCTCCTACATAATTTGACATTCCGGCTGTCACACCAATGTCCAAGACGGCGCCCTGCCCAAGCGCCATTGTCATTGAAGATGACAGCATGAGAAGGCCTAGACCAAACGAAGAGAATCGCTTCAATTGCACAGTGCAAATATCTCTGAATGGAATTGGGTTTTTCAATTTTCTAAAAGTCATCAGGATTTTCCTGCCCGGTTGAAACTTCACGGCACCTTTTCATTACGGCTCTTTTCTTTTTCGGGTTACGTCTGGGAATGCCACTTTGCAACATGAATTGCTCTGCTCGCACACCTCAGGTTCTTTGCGAACTACTTGGCACCCAGCATCCGATAATTCAGGCTGGAATGGTCTGGTGCACAGGGGCTGATTTGGTCGTGGCGGTGGGCAGGGCAGGGTGTTTGGGGACGCTAGGTGCAGGTTCCATGTATCCCGATGAATTGAGGGAGGAGATTGCAAAGGTTCGGGCGCAATGGGACGGTCCATTTGCGGTCAACGTGCCCCTGTTGTATCCTGCTGTGGAGGAGCACATGAAAACGCTGGTGCGAGAGCGGGTTCCCGTGGTGTTCACCAGTGCCGGATCTCCGCGAAAGTGGACGGAGCAACTTAAATCCGCTGGATCTACGGTCGTTCATGTGGTGTCCAGCGCTGCATTTGCACTGAAGGCCGAAGCTGCTGGAGTCGACGCTGTGGTCGCAGAGGGTTTTGAGGCGGGCGGACACAATGGCCGAGAAGAGACGACCTCCATGTGTCTTCTGCCCGAAGTGGTGGATGCCGTGAACATTCCCGTGATTGCTGCGGGGGGCATTCACGATGCCCGAAGCCTGCTCGCTGCGCTTGCGCTCGGAGCTTCTGGTGTGCAAATGGGCAGTCGCTTTGTGATGACCCAGGAAAATCCGGCACACGCGCAATTCAAACAGCGCATAGCAGAGGCAGGTGCAGGGGAGACCCGCCTCATGCTCAAGCAGGTGACACCAGTTCGCTTGCTGCGCGGTCCAGAGGGCAGTTTTTTTGATCAGGTGGCGCAGGCTGAGGCGGCCCAGTCTGATGCAGATGTGATGCGGGCGATTCTGGGTCGAGGGCGCGCCAAACGCGGGATGCGAGAGGGCGACTTGATGGCAGGGGAGTTGGAGATTGGCCAGGTGAGTGCATTGCTCAATGACATTCCCTGTGCGGGCGAACTGGTGCAGCGCATTGTGGACCGATATCGGTTGTTCAGTACCGAAGGGATGGCTTCTGGATTCCATTGGGATGCCCTTTCGCAAAATCCCCGGTGACGTTCGGAAAACAATCGGCCAAGGCAACCGTTCCCTTTCCGGTGACGTCCAACTTGCACCTGGTATGAGCTATTGCCCCGTTTTTCATATCCCCTTGATGTTGTGGTTCGCCTTGGCGACCATATCCCCTGTGTGTGCGCAAGATTGGGAGTGCATCCAAGTGCAGGTCGATGGAACCGTGGACCTCGGTTGGGAGCCGGATGCACTGGGTGCGGCTACCTACAGCGTTGTTCCATTGCTCCCCCCTCCGGATTACACGCCATTGCCGGCGACGGATTTTGACCTTGCGGCCTTTCCAACTGGAGCCAATTGGCCGCTGTTGACCACCAACCAAGAGTTTTGCTTCACAATCTATGCGTTGGACGGAGCGGGGAGCACAATAGCTGGACCATCGGATACGCTGTGCAGTATTTTCCTTGAGGTTGAATCCGGTCTTCAGCCGGGCACGGTCGACTTGGCATGGAACAGTCCCTTCCATTTTAGTCCGCCGTCTGACTTTTCTGGTACGTATGCCGTTGAGCAGCTCTTGCCGGACAACTCGTGGACGGTCATTGCATCGGCGCCATGGATGTTTGGCAATTCCAATACGTCTTTTCCAGTGACGCAGTGCGATGGAATGGTGACCTATCGCGTGACCCTGACAGAGGACAGTTGGTTTGGTCCTGGTTGTGTCCATCAGTCCAATCAATCTTCGATTGAAGTGTCGGATGAAATTGACCCAACCCCACCTCAGATTGTGGCCGTTGATGTGGACTCGTTGAGTGGGTTGGCCGAAATCAGTTGGGAGCCGAGCCCAGATGCCGATGTGGCTGGCTACATCGTCTACCTCTGCACAGGGTCGATTGAGACGGTTTTGACCACCATTGAGGATCCGACCCAGCTCAATTGGAACAACCCGTTCAGTTCGGCTGGTGGCACCATTGAGTATTACAATGTGGCTGCATTTGACAGTTGTTATGTGGGCGGCGTTCCGGACCCCGGCGCTGCCAACCCCTCATGTGCCCCCTCCACATTTCTCGATGTCGATTGGGACCAGTGCACGGACCGGGCGGACTTGCAATGGTCTCCAGTTCTCCATTGGCCAGGTGGAGTGGACCGCTATGAAATTTGGGTGTCAGAACTGACCCAGGATGGCGTTCAGGGCGGACCGCAGTTGTTGGCGGAAGTGCCGGGCGCACTGACCCTATATGAGCACACAGGGGCCAACATTGGGAGTTTGTATCGCTATCGGATTATTGCACATGCAGCCCAGGGACCGTGGACGCAATCTTCCAATGTGGCCGAGAACCTGTTTACCTACCCCGGGGGTCCTGAATGGATCCGATGGAACGAGGTGAGCATTGTGACCGATTCCATTGCCCTTTTGCGTGCCGAGGCAGATGCCGCTTCGAGTGAGCCGCATGTCTATGAGCTCTGGCGCAATGAGCCCTATGACGATGATTATGAGTATGTGACGAGCACTTGGTCTGTTGGGGGGGCGATTCAGATGCTGGACAGCACCATCGAGGGAGGACTCGGTCAATACCGATATTATTTGAAGGTGGTCAATGCTTGTGCTGATTCTGTTTTAGGGACCCCCATTGCGGAGACGGTGTTCCTGACTGGAACAGTGCTTGAAGATCGGCTGTCGAACGCTTTAGCGTGGACTCCATTTGAGGGGTGGGAGGTTCCTCGCGATCGGCAGGTCCTGCTTCGGGGAATCCAGTTTGGCGGGATGCTCTTCGAAGCAGAGAACTTTGGTGCATTTGATTTCTCGTATGACGATGAGCTGGAGGATCAGTATGAAACCCCGGGGGAGTTCTGTTATCGGGTTCGTGCCGAGCAATCCGACAGTGGATGGTCATCGCTGTCCAATGAGGTGTGTTTGACCCTTCCCCCGGTGGTTTGGATTCCCAATGCACTGGTCCATAATGGGTTCAATAACACCTGGCGTCCTTCTGTCGCCTTTGCAGATGTCACTGAGTATCGGGTGGATGTCTTCAGCCGTTGGGGTGATCTGATTTGGACCACAGATGACCCGGATGTTGCTTGGGATGGCACGAAGAACGGTGCATTGCTCCCTGAGGCCTTTTATCCCTACACCCTTCGGATTCAGGATGGAGCAGGCCGAGTGGTGGCGAAAATGGGCCACGTGCAGGTCGTGCGCAGACCGTGAAAAACCGGTGCCCGAACAGGCCTTGAAACCAGCGGGTTATGGGCTATTTTCGCCGGAATATCCTGACCGCACCCGATCCGCCCACATGTCCGCTGACGCCCCCCACATCAATCCCAAATTCACCGGAGAAGGCCTGACGTACGACGACGTCCTTCTCGTTCCTGCTTACAGTGAAGTGTTGCCTCGCGACGCGAATCTCCGAAGCCGTTTTTCTCGCAACATTGTCCTCAACGTTCCGGTTGTGGCTGCTGCTATGGACACGGTGAGTGAGGCGGGAATGGCGATTGCCATGGCGCGACAAGGTGGGATTGCGGTCATCCACAAGAATATGACCATCGCTGCTCAGGCCGCTCAAGTTCGAAAGGTGAAGCGCAGCGAGAGCGGCATGATTCAGGACCCCATTACCTTACCGGTGGACGCCAAGGTTGGGGATGCACACAACATCATGTCCGAGCATAAAATTGGTGGCATTCCTGTGGTGGATGAGGCGGGATACCTCAAGGGGATCGTGACCAACCGGGACCTTCGTTTTGAGGGAGAAGCCCAGCGGCCCATCGCGGATGTCATGACGTCTGAGGGTCTAGTCACCACCCCAAATGGGACGGATTTGAAGCGTGCTGAGGAAATCTTGCGCGACAAGAAAATTGAGAAGTTGCCGGTTGTGGACGCGGATGGAAAGTTGGTGGGCTTAATAACCTATCGCGACATCATCAAGTTGGAGGAGTATCCCAATGCGTGTAAGGATCAATTTGGTCGACTGCGTTGTGCTGCTGCAGTCGGCGTGACTGCTGACACGATGGAGCGGGTTGAGGCCCTGGTCCATGCAGGAGTGGATGCGCTGATCATCGACACTGCACATGGCCACAGCCGCGGCGTCATTGCGATGTTGGGCCAAGTCAAGGCGGCTTACCCCAATACGGACATTGTGTGCGGCAACATCGCCACGGGAGAGGCAGCCAAGGCCCTCGTTGAGGCGGGTGCTGACGGTGTAAAGGTGGGCATTGGTCCGGGGTCCATCTGCACCACCCGGGTCATTGCCGGTGTGGGGGTTCCCCAGCTTGGAGCAGTCATGTCTGTGGCGGAAGCGCTGGCGGGGACCGACGTGCCATTGATTGCCGACGGAGGCATCCGGTACACCGGAGACATTGCAAAGGCGCTGGCAGGCGGAGGCCATTCGGTGATGGTGGGCAGCATGTTGGCCGGTACCGAAGAGAGTCCAGGCGAGACGATCATTTATGAGGGACGTCGCTTCAAGAGTTATCGTGGAATGGGAAGTTTGGAGGCCATGCAGAAGGGGTCAAAGGATCGCTATTTCCAGGATGCAGAGGATGACCTCAAGAAACTGGTGCCCGAAGGCATTTCTGGCCGAGTTCCTTACAAAGGCACTGTTCAGGAGGTGATGTACCAAGTCATAGGTGGACTTCGGGCAGGCATGGGCTATGTGGGTGCCAAGGACATCCCTGCATTGCATGGTGCGCGTTTTGTGCGCATTACCTCAGCAGGGGTCAAGGAAAGCCATCCGCACGATGTGATGATTTCCCGAGAGGCGCCGAACTATAGCCTTCGCTGATTTTTGGGGTGCCGATCAACGGTTTCCGAATTGGCTCAGCTTGCGCAGTGGCTTTTGAATCCGCAGCAGAGCGGGCGGACGAATGCCATTTAAGCGCCACGCCATGGCGTCTTCTGCATTGGCCTTTAATCGGTTCGATAGGGATGCGTTGGATTTACCTCCAGTGCGCATCTTGACCGTGACCCGGGGCAAATAGGCAAGTTCTGCGCCCCGAAAATGAAAGAACCGCAGCATCAGCTCATAGTCGGCTGCGCTGCTCAACTGTAGGTTGAACAGCCCCAGCTGCTCGTACAGCGCACGGCGCACAAAAAGGGTGGGGTGGGGTGGCATCCACCCTCGGTTGAAGTTGCCTGGTTGTCCTGATTTCCATCGGCGGGTCACGGTTTCGCCGTCCTCAGCATCGACATAGTTCAGGTCTGCGTAGATGCCATCTGCCTCTGTGCCTTCAAAGGCGGCGATGACATCGGCAATGACCCGGTCGTCGGCGAACCGGTCGTCGGAGTTGAGGATGCCGATGATGTCCCCTTTTGCTCGGGCCACCCCCCGGTTCATGGCATCGTACAGCCCGTGGTCGGGGTCACTCGTGATCTTGGCGATTCGGTCCTCAAACGGCGCAATCTCGGCCAGAGTCGCGTCTGTGGATACCCCATCCACGATGTGGTAGTCCAGCTTGAAATTGCCGCGCTGCTCGACCACGCTGCGCACCGCTTCAGAGACGGTGTCAGCTGCATTGTAGGTCACGGTGATGACAGAGACGGTCATGGTTGAAATAGCGTTTTATGGTCGAGAAGGCGGGTTGCGTCTAGCAGGCATCTTCTGTATGTATCCTTTGCGCTTTGTAAAAGATCTTCTTGGTCCATGGCGAGCAGTTTCTCTGCAGATTGGTTCCATGAATTTATATCTAGAGGAAGGCAACGGACGTTGGGGCCAGGGTCCATTGCGGACCAGGCTGTTTGGTCGCTCACGATGACGGGACGTCCAGCAGCCACTGCTTCCGCTACCGAGTGTCCAAAATTCTCATTAAAGCTCGGGACCAGCACCAGGTCGGCCCAACCGAAATGGTCGCGGGTTTCTGTTGGGGGCACGGCCCCTGTCAATTCAAGTTCAATCGAGGACTTTCGGCCCTTGAGTTGGTTGCACTCTGAGGGAGACTCCATGGGTCCCACAATTCGATATTGAATGCGGGTTCCATTCGCGGCAAGAGACTCTGCGACATCCAATCCAAATGCATAGTTCTTGATCGGGTGGATGCGACCTACGCTTAGGATGCGGACAAGGCCTGACTCTCTGCACATCGGAATCGGGTCAAAGGGGACGGGCAGGTTGAGGGCCACGCGGATGTTGGCTGCAGGAAACCACGTGCGGATTTCTTCAGCCTCTTGATTGGTGCTTGCGTGCCATTCAATGTCGCGATACCGGCCGGTGAGGGTTTGCATCCAAAGCCAGACTTTTTTTCGGATGGGTTTGACTGACAGTGCGCCGGGTCCCAGCATTCCCCGGGGCGCAAGGGTGGTGGGAATGCCCATTGCCCGAGCGATTTTCCATGGAAGCCGGCTAAAAGGGCCACTGTAGAGGCTGTTGAGGTAAAGCCGGTCGGGTTGAACCTCATGAAGGACCTCCGACCATCGGGCGCTGGTCCAATTTGCTTGTGGCAGAAAGAGGACCTGGGCCTTGTCCATTGTCTGCCATTGGTTCATTTCTACCGGAAGTGGAGCATTTGCACCTAAATCCCGGTCTCCACAGACGATGCGAAAGTCGATGGTGTCCCCGAGTGTGACCACGAGGTTGGAGATGCTGCGAATGGGACCGCCTGCCTTATAGGCCGGCAAGTACCAGTCGATGGCGACCAGCACCACGGGACGGGATTCAGGAGAGTCCATGGCGTTCGATCCACTGTCCAAGTGCCACGAGGGTCCAAACCCGGGACCAGGTGACGCGGCCGTTCTTGAACCCTTTCCATAGGGTGTCTGCTGATTGATTGTGAAGGATGCCGCGCTCTACGAGGACCTTCAACCCTTGATGGCAGGTGCTCTCGAGTGGACCGCACATCCAGATTTCCCAAGGGAGGGTGAAGCCCATCTTGGGGCGGTCGACAATCTCATGTGGTAGGCGGTTTCCCAAGGCAGCGGTGAGAAGTGCTTTGGGTGTGTGAGGAAACTTGACGCGGTCAGAGACTGCGAGGGCCATTTCTACCAACCGGTGGTCGAGGAAGGGAACACGGACTTCAAGTGCATGGGCCATGGACATTTGGTCGGTATCGCGAAGCAACACATGCTGCATGTAGGTGTGCATCTCGGCCAGACTGATGCGGCTGAGCAAGGGTAAGTCCAATGCGGGAGTCTGTTTCAGAATCTGTTGGCACCACATGGCCACGCTGTCCTGTGTGGGTTGAAGTGGGGTCGATTTCCGAATCTCTTTTTCGAGAAAAACCCGCCGGCTGATGGGGTAGGTTGAAGGGGGATCGAGCGCATCGCCTGCCAGAAGCTTGGCGAGTTTGTCTGCGGTGACGCCTGGACATGCAGCGCGATACGCAGACCCGACAAGTTTTCGAATGCCACGGGGCCAAGACATGGCCCATTGCTTGTCCATTAAGTCGGCGGTCCGTTTGAAGACAGGGTAGCCCGCGAACAGCTCGTCGCCTCCAAGGCCACTGAGTGCCACAGTCAGCCCAGCCTTCTTCGTGGCTTGGGACACGACAAAGGTGTTGGGGCCATCTCCACTTGGGTGGTCTGTTGCAGACAATGCATGGGGCACAGCTTCGAGGAAGTCGTCTGCGGACAGCCGAATTTCATGGTGATCGGTATCATAACGTTCGGCCACCATTCTCGCATAGCGGCTCTCGTCGAATTCGTCTTCTTCGAAGGCCACATTGAAGGTGGCCACTTTGCGATCGCTAACCTCTGACATCAATGCCACGACTGCACTTGAGTCGATCCCTCCAGACAGGAAAGCGCCAAAGGGCACATCGGAACGCATCCGCAACTGCACACTGTCTATGAGCAACTCTTGAACCTTTGTGGTGGCCGGTGCCAAATTGTAGGTCCAAGGCTGTCCATCATTGGCGGCTTTCGCTCCTGCGGCGGCAGGGTCCCACCACGACTCGGTTTTTGTTTCATTGTCGTCTGCCCAGAGCAGGTGTCCTGCTGGGAGCAGCTCTACCCCTTCGATGAGCGTATCGGGTCCGTGCACGGTTTGGTAGCGCAGAAAGTCGATTACCCCGGCTTGATTTAATTTTCGATGGACCCGATTGGAGGCGAGCAACGCCCGAATTTCACTGGCCCAGATCAACCCTTCATCTGATGCATGCAGGTACAATGGTTTGATGCCCATCCGGTCACGGGCGAGGAGGAGGCGTTCCTCTGTGCAGTCCCAAAGTGCCAATGCAAACATTCCGTTGAATCGGTGCAGCGCTGCCACTCCCCACTCGCGCAGAGCAGCGAGCACCACTTCAGTATCGCCTGTGGTTTTGAATGGGTAGTCGAGTTCTTCTTTCAGCTCTCGATAGTTATAGACTTCGCCATTGAATGCAATGACATATCGGCCACACCAACTGATCATGGGTTGGTTTGCTGTGTCGGAGGTGTCGAGGATGCTAAGGCGCCGGTGGCCGAGCACCACTTGACGCTCATCGGTCCAGTGGCCCTCTGCATCGGGACCGCGGTGCGACAAAGCCTCTGTCATTCGGTGTGCGGTGGCCCACGCCGACCCGTCCGCTTTTCCGTGGATGCCTGTGATGCCGCACATGATTGAGGTCAGTCTTCGTCTTCCTCGCCGTAGTGGGTTCCGCCGTAGCCGTATCCAGTGTAACTCCCGTAGCCGTAACCATAGCTGTAGAAATACCGTTGGGCGTATTTGGACGCGTAATAGCGCCAATGGGTGGGGACGATGCCGTTCAAAATCATGCTGACGTTGGAGAGTGTATTTTGTTCGAGGAGGTCTTCTAGTTGCCGCACCCCTCTTGCTGTTGCTTGTCTTACGTTGGCCACAAACAATGTTCGGTCCACGTGTTTCATCAAGACCAAAGCATCGGTGATAAGCATGATGGGGGGTGTGTCGATGACCACAAAGTCATAGGTTTTTCGCGCTTCCGCAATGAGTGCTTCAGTTCTGTTGTTGAGTACGAGTTCAGATGCATTTGGGGGTACGGGTCCGGACGTGATGACATCCAGTCCGGGGATGTCCGTGGCTTTCACGGCCATGTCCCATGTGATTTGACCGATAAGGAAATCACTCAGGCCTGCGCCACGGTCCACATTCATCGCTTTGTGCACCCTTGGCTTGTGGAGGTCAAAGTCAATGAGCAGGGTCTTTTTGTCTGCTTGGGCTAGGAGGGCCGCCAAGTTGGTGGCCGTGAAGGTTTTTCCTTCGCTAGCGTGCATGCTGCTGATGAGGATGGTGTTTTGGTCTTCTATGTTGAGCAGGTACTGAAGGTTTGTTCTGAGACCTCGGAATGCTTCTGTGGTGGGGTGTCTGGGGTTTTTCTTTGCGACGATAACATACTCGCTGTCGGGAGCGTTTTCAAATCTTGGAATACCCCCGCTGACCGGGAGCTTGGTGGACTCACGAAGTTCGTTGACGCTTTCTAGTCGTTCGAAAAGCAGAACGCGCGCAAGAGCCAGACCAATGGCAACGGCAAGCCATAGAAGAACGTAGTTTTGGATGGTCTTTATCTTGTTGGGACCTGTGATTCCAATGCCCCTCGCTCCTTCAATGATGCTGGCGTTGGAGGTTATTGCAGCCCTAGCGATGAGGTTGGTTGTCCTTTGTTCAAGGAGGTAGCCATACAATTGATCGTTAATGCTAATGCGCCGTTCAATGGCGTGGATTTGACGTTCGCTTTTTGGAAGGCGAAACAATTTGTTTTCTATCGCAGAAACGCGGCTTTCGAGATTGACTTCCTCTTGCTCTGCCTTTCGTCGGGCAGAGTTGATATAGTCAAACAGGCTGAATCTTGTGGTCGAAATGAGGGAGTCGAGTCGCTTGATTTGGTAACTGGTCGGCGTGACGTCAAGCAGCATTTGTGTACGTTGGAGTTGCAGATCATACAACTGCCCAACCTTATCTACGGCGACTGCATCTTTGGTCAGAAATGCAGAGGGGGGAATGCTGGTGTTCTCAGCTCCTTGGTTCAGATATCCTTCTAAGGCGATCAGACTGCCCAGATTCAGCCTGATTTGTTCTTGTTGTGTTTCCAGTTGCAGGAGCTCTTGAAAATAACCCTGTTCATTTCGGGTCAGGTCCATGACCTCAGTATTCTTCCGTTGCTGGTCGATAATGTTTTGAAGGCTGTCGATATTGGCCTCAATCTGGATGAGTTGGGTTTCGATGAACTCGTCGGTTTTGCGATTGGTTTCTTTTCTGTCCGCAGTCGAGTAGTCGATATATCGATTGGACAATGCGTCGAGGAATTCAATGGCCCGCTCTGAACGGATGTCATCAATTTGAAGCTTCAGAATGCTGGTAGTTCCTACCGCACTGACTCTGACTTTGGACCGGTATTGGCTGATGAGTTGATTGTTGCTTCGAACTTGGAATCGTTGCCTTTGCTCAACAGCTTGCTGGATGGTCCCTCTGTTTTCGGTGGTTTTGTGAATCGCGAGCTTGAAGTCACCGTTTTGGATGATTTCATCAAACCCGTGTTCTCCCTCGTACGTCCTTCCGTTTATGAGATTGCAGCTCAGGATGAACCGGTTATCATTGAGCACTTTTAGATTGAAATCTGCTCCGAGGGCATTTTCGCTGAATTGTGCTGGATAGGCTTCTACTTCCACGCCGCTCAATCCACCAACGGGCAGTGCTCGCACCCTTCCCACGATGAAGTAGGTGATGTTGTGATCGAGATCACCCACTGCTTTGGCTACGAGGTCACGGCTTTTTAAGATTCGAATCTGATTGGAAATTTCAGGCCCTTTACCTTGAAAGCGCCTGTTTATGGTGCCTCCCATCACCTCACGGATTTTGTCGTATTCGTCTTTTTCCTCTAAAAGAATTTCAGTCTGCGCACCGAACTGATTGAGTTGTTGGTGAGTGACGAAACGGGCGTATCCGTATGCGGCAGCGGGGAGAAGCAGCAAAAGCAACCAGTTTTTGGCCGCCACCTTTAGCGCCAATCTGAGCTGCTTGAGACTGTTGTTTTGAGCGCCTGATTGCAATCCTGCCATGTGCGAAATATAATCCGCTCCCACCTCTATTCTCTTAAAGTAACTTGGCGTCCATGAAGGGCTGTTTGCGACTATTGTGTTTCGGTGTTTTTGCGATTCTCAGCAATCAAGGATTCGGACAAGAGTGCTGCATCGACTGCACTTGCTTTCTGTGTAGTGACATTGCAGCGTGTCAACAAAACCCGCTAGAGCCTGCCGATAACTGTTTTTTTGGGGGGGCGGGAAACTGCGGGGCCCCTCAACAGCCTTGTGCTACGTTTTGGGAAAACAATACTGAAGGGGTTCAGAGTAATATTCCACAGCCCACAGACCCGAACGGCTGTATTCCGATTGACGGGGGGTTGGGGTTTTTGATTGCAGGCGGGCTTGGCATTGGTATTGTGGGGATCCGTCGCCGGAAGGAGCAGCCATTGTTGAAACGGGCCTGATCTAAAGCATTACGTGGACCGCGATATCGTTCGTTTTCTGGGCCTCGGCTTTGTGGGGTATCTCGCTTGGTACGTGGTCTATCAATATGTCTTGAAGGATCAGACGCTGGTCGACGACTACCTCATTCATTCTATGGTGGTGTCCTCTGAGTGTGCCCTTCGGCTCCTCGGATATGGGCTTTACGAGGTGAACACCCCCGAGCTCCGCTGGCAGATCGGCATTGCTGACAGCGTCGGCTTGCTTCAGATTGGCGCCCCCTGTGACGGCCTGGTGCTTTTTGCGCTTTTCACGGTGTTCATTCTCGTCTTTCCTGGACCTACCAAGCGGAAGTTGTGGTTCATTCCTGCGGGGATTGTGCTCATTCACCTCGCCAACTTGCTGCGGGTGGTGAGCCTTGTCATCATCCAATACAACAGGCCGCAGTCCTTGAAATTCAACCATGACTACACCTGGACGGTGTTGGTGTACGCGTTCATTTTTTGGCTATGGCACCTCTGGGCGACGCGATTCAGCCAAGTGGATCCTTTGAAAAGTGCATCGGAATGATGGGGCGCCGGGCAAAATCCAAAGGGTCCACAGCCTTGGAGGCAAGGCCCAGTCCCCTCCTGCCCATGCGACGGCCTTGGTGGGCCTTGGCGCTTGTGGTCATGATTGGCTTCGGGTATGTGCAGGAAGACACCAAGGTGAAGCTCAACCACTACATGGCTGTGGGGGACCGGTACGCGGACTTTTATGACTTTGGACACGAAGAGTGCGAATGGGACCGCACTTGTATGATTGAGAAACGGAAGATGTGGTGGGAGGGGTATGCTCCTCTATGTCGCACCAACTATGCTTACACCCGGGACACCTATCCTGTGTTTCACGGCTGGGGTCGGTCTGAGATGACACAGGCCAAATGGGGGTTAATGGCCTTCATCGTCTTGTGCTTTTTTGCGCTTGACGCGCTGTTCCTCAGAGCCGCTGGGGTGCCCGAGCGATGGAAGGTGCTCCTTTTGATTTACGCTGGCTCCGGATTTGTAACGGCCGTTTTCTGGTTTGCGGATGGACAAGCTGGTGCTGAGGAGGCAGGTTACAATGTGGCCCGTGAGTTGCTGGGCTTTTTGCAGTCTCCGATGCCGTCTCTCATGTTGGTCCTTCTTCCATGGTTGCAGAAACGCGCCTTGACGGGGCAGGCCCAGCCGGAAGAGCGACGTTAATTTTGCGACATGACGTTTCAAGACTTGCCCGACCACGCCCGGTTATGGGTGTACACTGCGGATCGAAACCTGACAGCGGATGAGCAGCAAGCGCTTCTCGAGGCCCTCGGTCAATTTCTCGGCGGGTGGTCCGCCCATGGGGCTGCGCTTACAGCGGCAGGTGAGGTGTTTTATGACCGTGTGCTTGCGGTGGGACTGGATGAGCACAGGGCGGGAGCCACGGGGTGTAGTATCGACAGTTTGGTGGGCTTCGTTCGTGCGCAGGGGGCGCAGTCTGGAGTCAATTGGTTCGATCGGCATCAGGTTCTTTGGAGGCAATCGGGTGACGCCATGTGGCATTCGACGCGGACATCAGAATTCTGGGCGTTGAGAAAGGCAGGTGTGGTTCATGGAGCAACTGAGGTTGTGGACCCTCTGGTTCAGACGGTGGGGGAGGCCCGTTCGGACCGTGGGATTTTGGTGAGTTCATTCGACGAAAGTTGGCATTCGGACATGTGGTCTTAAGGGTCTTTCATTGGGGTCGGAAATAAAATCGTATGCTATTTTTACACTTTGATGTACCTAATCATTAATTTAGTCTTCACTTATAAGTAATTGCTTTTTTTGGGGTGGGGCGATTTTCGACGTATCTTTCGGTTGACCATATGGTGTAAAGTGGCGACCAATGCCCTTCACATCGATCACGACCGAATTGGCAAACGCTAAATCATGAAGCTCCGCTTACCCTGTAGTCCCCTCCGCACTTTGGGGATTTTGCTTGTCTCCGTTGTTGTTGCTCTCCAGGCACAATCTCAGTCCATCACCCTGTACCCTGACTTCTATGCCACTCAGTATGGGGTGGCTGTGACCAGTTTGACGCAGGGCCAGATCATCAACATCAGTGAGGGCGGCCTTTGGAGTACCAATGGGTTCAATCAGAGTTACATCATTGATCTGACGGAATACGGTGAAGACACCTACACGGTCATCTTGTTGGATGCCGGTGCGGACGGAGGCATCAGTTTCGAGGTCAACACCACCAATTTGCCCTTTGTCTGCGGAGGCACTTGCTCGGGCGAGCTGACGGTGGGGCCTGCTGCGGCGTTCAATTTCTCTTTGACTGAATTGGATGGCATCCCTGGCTGTATGGATGATTCTGCCTGCAATTTTGACCCCGAGGCGGGATTCAATGACGGTTCCTGCTGTTACAACTCTTGTGTGACGGTTCGGCTGTATGATGCCTTTTCCAATGGGTGGGTTGATGCCCAAGGCAACATTGGATCTGCGTCGGTGGGCAATCTATCCGGTATGGAATTGGGCAGTGTGGAGTTTTCGGATGGGGCTTCGGTTGACCTTGACCTCTGCTTGGTTGAGGATTGCTATGTACTGCAGTTGAATTTTGACAACCTCGCGGTTGAAGCGTCATGGGAAATCATTCGTGATGGCCAGGTCATTCTTGAGGGAGGGCCAGGTGAGCCAGGGGGCACCATCGAGGAGTTTTTCTTTGTGGGTGACCCTGCATGCTTGAATGAAGGTTGTGCCATTGAGGGTGCGTGTAACTACGACCCTACTGCCAACTTTAATGACGGCAGTTGTGAATACATCAGCTGTCAGGGGTGTACGGACCCGACGGCGTGTAATTATGACCAATCCGCTACCATTTCCAATGGGGATTGTGACTACGACTGCTATGGTTGTACGGAGTCCGGTGCCGTGAACTTTGATGCAGGGGCCATTTATGACGATGGCACCTGCTGTTATGAGGAGTACTTCTTCTTTCTCGAAGTTGGCGGGGGAAGCTGGGACGGAGAGATCAGTTGGAACATCCGCAACATGGAGACCAACACGGTTGTGGACTTCGGTGGAGCGGGGACACACGCCGTGTGCCTTCCGGAGGGGTGTTACAACTTCGAAATGTTTGACAGCTTTCAGGACGGTTGGAACAACGGCAGCTATGCGTTCTCTTCATACGATGGCACAGTGGTCTACACCGGGTCTCTCGATGAGGCTGAGTTCGGTGATCAGCAAATCAGTGGCGCCGACCGAATCACCCTCGGTGACGTGGGTTGTCCCGTTGGATGTACGGACCCAACAGCCTGTAATTTCAGTTCCAACGCTGTGTTTGACAGTGGGTTCTGTAATTTCTCCTGTTATGGCTGCACGGACTTCAATGCGACCAACTTCACCCCCACTGCCTCCATTGACGATGGAACTTGCATCTACTGCGATGCTGGCGAGTTGATTTTGGAGGTGCGCATGACCGATGCGTTTGGTGATGGATGGAATGGTGCGGTCTATTATATCTCCGAGTTGGATGGGGACATTGCCGCCACGGGAACCCTCGACCAGGCTGACCTTGGTGACAACCTTACTTCGGGTACCGATCTTGTTTGCCTTTCCCCTGGGTGCTATCTCTTCGACATCACCCCTGGTGATGATTCCGATGACATCGGATGGTACTTGGAGGATGTGGCCGGTAATTTTTACGGCACAGGCTCAGACGAAGTCAGCACCTATGGCATGGACATCGGTGAGACGGGGTCTTGTAGTTTCCTCGGTTGCACTGATCCGTTTTGTCTGAACTACAATCCCAGCGCCACGGACGACGATGGCAGCTGTGAGTGTCCGCCAGCAAACAACTACGCATACAGCGCGCAAGCGGTGCAGTGCGGCGACCAGATTTCGGGCACCTTGACCTATGCGGTGGATGGCGAAGGGATTGTGGGCACGACCTGTTCCGGTCAGGACATCAATGCTGCGGGTGTCTGGTATGTCTTCAATGCTCAAGCAGACCAACAGATGGTGGTCAGTACATGTGGCACGGACGCATTCAACCCAGCGGGCAATCCACTCTTTGATTCGCAGGTGTTTGTGTTCGAGGCTGTGGATGGGGACTTGGACAACCTCCAGTGCCTCGGAGGCAACGATGACGGTTGCTCAGAAGGCTTCATGAGCGAGGTGGCATTCAATGTGGAACAGGGCGAGAACTACTACATCCACGTTACCCGCTTCAGTCAGTACACAAGTGGTGACGAATTCCTTTTGTCCGTTGAATGCGTGGACTGCACCAGTGGTGCGCCAATCAACGATGATTGTGCTGACGCATTGGAGTTGCAGAACGGTGTGCCCCACATTGGGTCTGTCTGCTGCACAAGTCCGGACAATGTAAATGTGAGTTTTCTCGCAGGGTTCCAGACCAGTTACGGTGTCTGGTTCCAGTTCAACAGTGGTGATTATGAGACCTTTTTCTTTGATCTCTTGAACCTCAGTGCGGCCAACATTGGTCTGGCCATTTTCGATGTGGGCACATGTGGTGATTTGGAAGCCCAAGTGGGGTGCCTTGTCTCGGAACAGTGCGCGGGCGAGATCAGTCAGTTTACCGTTCTTCAGGCCAACACGAATTACCTCTTTTATGTGTTTACCACAGATCCGGAGGATTGTGGGCAATACCAATTCGTGACCACGGGTGTCTACCTAGGATGCATGGACCCTGTGGCCCCGAATTACGACGCCACCGCGACCATGGACGATGGCTCTTGCGATTACCTGAATGTGGTTCCACAGAACAACACCTGTGGCACGGCCACGGAAGTGGAGTGCGGTGTTCTTGCCACTGGATCAACGGGTGGTGCGACCAACCTCGGTGCGCCCAACCTGATCAACGGCTGCGATCCGGTTCCGGGTCCGGGTGTCTGGTTCACCTTTGAAGGGACCGGGGACCTCCACACCTTGAGTCTGTGTGGTTCCAATATCGATTCCAAACTGAACCTGTTCGTGAGCGATGCAATCTGTGCCGGAGGCATTCCTGCTCTGTTTGATTGCGTGCTCACAGTGGAGGATGGAATTTATGCTTCTGAGGAGAGTGACTTCATCAATTGTGGTTTTTTCGATCAGGACGATGCTTGGGTGCAGTTCATCTCTGAACCAGGACGACATTATTATGCGTATGTGTCTGCTGAGGATGCGGACGGCAATCCTGTGACCGACGACAACGGTACGATTGAGTTGATGCTGGAGTGCGCTCCTGCCATAGAAGGCTGTACGAATTCGGTCGCATGCAACTACGATGCAGCGGCCAACATTGAGGATGGGTCTTGCGACTTTTTGAGCTGCATCTGTCCGGATGGTTTCGAAGAGGGTATACCCTTAATTTTTACCATGTACGATAGTTTCGGTGATGGTTGGAATGGCGCCGATTACGTGTTGACGGATGCTGTGGGCGACACGCTTCTAACGGGCAACCTAGACAGTGCCCTTTACATTTTGGACGTGGACAATTTCTTGGGTGGAGATGAAGGTTTCGATTCGTTCTGTCTTGTCGAAGGTTGCTACAGCCTCACGGTGGGAGGGGGTGATTTCGATGAGGAAATCAGTTGGACGCTCTCGGGGACGGATGGCGACATCGCCAGTGGGACCATCGGCATGGTGAACTTCTCCCTCGGGGGTGTGGTTTGCGGGTGTGTAGACTCCACAGCCTGTAATTACAACCCTGCTGCGACCTCCGACAATGGTTCTTGTGACTACGAGACCTGCTCGGGATGCACGGATTCGGAAGCCTGCAACTATGACAACGATGCGACCATTGAGGACGGCTCTTGTTGCTACAATCAATGTGTTCGGTTGCAAATGACCGACGATTTTGGCGACGGATGGAATGGTGCTCAATACAGCCTTTATTCCGTGGATGGTCTTCTTTTGGCACAGGGAGGGTTGCCCAGCATTGGCTTTACTGTGACGGCTGAGGGCACCAGCAGTACGGATGAATTCTGTCTTGATGATGGATGCTACTACCTAGAGGTGTCGTCTGGTGTGATACCGGTGGAGGTAGGATGGACGCTGTTGGGGGCGTCGAGCGGAATTACCTCTGGCGGGGCGCCGAGTGCCGCCGTTTATTTTGAGGTGGGGGAGACGGATTGCGTCTCAGGGTGTACGGTTTCAGTGGCCTGTAACTACGACCCTACAGCCAACATCACGATTTTGGAGGATTGCATTTTTGATGGGTGTGGAGGATGCATGTATGACATTGCGGAGAACTACGATCTGGCTGCGGTTCAGGATGATGGCTCTTGTGAGTTCATTCTTCAGAGCCCCTGTCCCACAGACTTGAACCAGGATGGAGCGACCACGACAGCCGACTTGCTTGAGTTCCTGATCAGCTTTGGAGACCCCTGCACTGAATAAGCTCAAGGTGAGCGTCTTGATGACGCGCACAAAGTTTTTTGACCGCATGTATAAGTGGTGGAACAGCCTCGGGAAGTGAAACCCGGGGCTTTTTTTGCCCCAACCGATGATTATCAGCCATCTACGGGAGGTGGTGCTAAGTATGCTGAGGGGCAGGTTGCATTTTGGACGTAGAAGTCTTCTTCATTCGGTGCTGTTTCTGCTATATTGCTCCGGCAATTGGAAAAAACCTTAATCATGACCTTGAGAACTACCATTCTCCGAGGTGCCTTGGCAACGTTTGCTTTGGCCCTCTTTGCGTCCGTATCCGTACAGGCGCAGACTATCACTTTCGCGGCCGACAGCTGGCCAGGCGAACTTTCTACATGCATTGTCACCTTCAATGGTGATACTGTATTTAATGTCTCTGATCCGACAGTGTTGTGGCCAGGTGGTGCAAATACCACTTCTGACTTCAGTATTGCGACTTTTGGCGCTGGTGACTACACCGTGACAATGGACGATACTTTTGGAGACGGTGGTTCTAGCTTCAGTCTAGATCCATCTCCATTGAATTGCTCCGGAACGTGCAGTGGTACTGTACAAGGTGGTGGCGGTTATCAAACTGCAACTTGGGCATTCTCGTTGATCTCTGAAACACCTGGATGCACAGACGTTACTGCTCTTAATTATGAGGAGGCAGCGACCCTTGACGACGGTTCATGTTTTTACGATCAATGTCCTAGTGCTTCAGAGACAATGGTTCTCTTGAACATGGGAGACACTTGGGGTGACGGCTGGAATGGAAACACCTACGAGATTTACGTTGGAGGTGCCCTTTTCGCATCAGGCTCATTGGATGATGCTGGATACACTGCAAACGGAGGATCCGCCGGAGGGTTGGCAGTGGGTGTGGACACCCTCTGTATCCCAAACAACACTTGCTATGAAGTCATCTCGGGTGGAGGAAGTTTCCTCGGAGAAATTTCTTGGAGCATGGTCAACGTTTACACAGGTGACGTCATCGCTCAGGACGAGGACGGCGGCACTGTGAACTTCTATTATGGAGATGTTGCGGAGACATGTGGGTGTACCGACAACACTGCGCTCAATTTCGATGGCAACGCAACGGTAGATGATGGAAGCTGCGTCTTCCCAAGCTGTCCTGATGGAGAAACCCTCGTTCAGTTCTTGATGTACGACACATTTGGTGACGGATGGGACGGCACGACCTATAGCCTTTCTGACGGTGCTGGTAATGTGGTTGCATCCGGTAGCCTCGATGCAGCTCAGTTCGAAGTGACTTCGGGTAGTGAAGGATATGACTTCTTTTGTCTTTCTACCACGGATTGCTACACACTCGAGCTTTCGGGCGGTTCATTCCCCGGCGAGAAGGAGTGGCAGATCATCGACTACACGACGGGTGAGATTCTCTACAACCAGACCAATGGCGATGGCTTCGGCGTGTTCGGTGTTGCTGGTCCTGGTGTTGCTTGTGGATGTACCGACAGCCTCGCATTCAACTATGATGCTGACGCGAGTGCAGACGATGGGTCTTGCTTTGTGCCAAGCTGCAATGGCAACGCTGACTCTACCAGCTACATCCTGCACTTGAATCATGACATTTTCCTCTATTGGGGTAACAACGCTGCGTACATCTACGCTGCTGCTGGCGACACCCTGTTGAACGCAGGTTACGTGGATGCCTTATACGCACCAGACTATGAGACCAGCCCGGTTGACGGATACTGGGAATTCTGCATCGCGAACGATGAGTGCCTTCAGTTCTCTGGCGGTGGTGGATCACCTGCTGGTCTTCCCACCTGGGAAATTCTTGACTTCGGTGGTAACGTTATTCACACAGGTGGTCTTGGCGTTTACGACATCGGATTTGGATCCAGTGCTGACAACTGCGTGAGTGGTTGCACGCTGACCGCAGCCATTAACTACAACGAGGACGCTACCATCGACGATGGGTCATGTGTCGTTTGTGACAATGGATCTCTCGGTTTCTACCTGACACTTCAAGACGATTTCGGTTCCGGTTGGTCGACTGGTAACGACTACTATCTCGTTTCTGAAGAGACAGGAGATACGGTCCTCACGGGCACGATGGAAGCTGGTCCAACAACAATTGATGTTGTGAGCTGCTTGGAAACGGGTTGCTACACATTCAGCACAGGTGCCATCTTCACTACGGAAGGTTGGGCCATCGCGGACAACTTAGGCAATGAGTATGCTGCTTTGACCTACGGGCAAGCGGATGGCTTCCCGGTTTCCTTTGGTGGTCCAGATGCTGGAAACGATTGCGCATTCCCAGGATGTGTGGATCCAACTGCAAACAACTACAACATCTCTGCATCTGTAGACGATGGTAGTTGCGAGTACCCACCAGCCAATGACAACCCGTCGACAGCCCAGGCCATTGCTTGTGGTATGAGCTTGACTGGTTCCCTTGAGAATTCAAACGGAGATGAGTACAACTTGACGACGGTTCTCGGCAATTCAATCTCAGACAACGGAGCCATTTGGTATGAGTTCAACAGCCCTGTTGACTATCAAGTGACCTTTAACACGTGTCAGTCCGCAGACATTGATAACGGTGTTACTGACACTGACCTTATTGTCTTTGTTGAAAACAGTGACGGCTCGTTGACCGCGATTGCTACCAATGACGACTCAGGAGTTGCTGGTTGTGGATCGGGCACAACTGGTACGTTTAACTCTCTTTTGAGCATCAACGCGGAGCAGGGTAACAACTACTTCATTCGTGTAGGCACGTACTCCAGTTTTACAACCCAGACTGGAATTGTCCTCGAAGCCGCTTGCGCTGATTGCCCTGCAGGCTTCCCGAACAATGATGACCTCTGCACATTGGCCTTGCCACTGGTAAATGG
The DNA here is from genome assembly GCA_964014525.1 of uncultured bacterium. Classification (GTDB taxonomy): domain Bacteria; phylum Bacteroidota; class Bacteroidia; order Flavobacteriales_D; family Sanyastnellaceae; genus UBA8752. The sequence goes on along the minus strand of CAXHAW010000001.1, from coordinate 283 downwards.
CGGTTCATACGACGGTAGCCTCTGCTGTAGCGGCCCAGACGAGGACTTTGGTCTTGGTTCACTGAGCACGTTCGCTACGACTTACGGTGTTTGGTATGAAATTGAGACTACGGCAGACTTCAACCTCTACAACATTACTGTAGATGCTACCGGCGACGGTGCTGTTGGTTACGCTCTTTACAGCGGTGCGGATTGCGCCTCTTTGGACGACATGGCTGGCGGGGTGATTTCAGGCGCTGTCCAAGAAGACATGAACTCGTGGTTCGGGGCTTCTTTGGAAGGT